>NZ_BAAASR010000015.1:210084-413294 GCF_039532985.1 Streptomyces gobitricini
CCGCCGCCACCGGGGCCGGGTGGGCCCCGGTCGCCGCCCCCGGGGCCCGTCCGGTGGGCGGTTCCACCGCCCCGTGGTGGCAGGCTGTTCTGGGCGGTACGAGTGTGGTGGACGGTGGGGTGGCAACGTGGCGTGGGCGGGCGGCGTCGGACGGTGGTGGGGGGCGTGGCCCCTCCGGGCTCGTCTCCTCGGGGCCGGCGGCCTTGGGTACCGAGATGCGGAGCCGTTACGGCGCCGCCGACCCCTGCGGGGACGACCCTGCACGGCCCCACCCCGGGCCGGATGCCGGGTGCGGGTTGGGAGGCGGCGGGTGCCCCACGGTCGGATGCCGGGTGTCGGTTGTGGGTGGGGTCAGGCCGCGGTGGAGAGGGCCGGGTGGGGCGTGGGGACCGGGGTGAGGACCGGCTCCCGCGTGCGGCGGCGCCGAAGGAGGTGCCCCGCGCCGATCGCGCCGGCGATGAGCAGGCCGCCCGCGACCAGGGCCCCGCGCGCTCCGGCCAGCTCCATCAGCAGGCCGAGGGCCGGCGGGCCGGCGAGTCCCCAGACGGTCTTGATGCTGCCCCACACGCCGAGGACGCGGCCTCGCATGTCGGCGGGCGGGTCGGTCTGGAGGACCGTCGTGCCGGCGGTGTCGGAGACCGATTCCACGACGGCCATCGGCAGGACGAGGACCAGCAGGACGGCGAGCGACGGCGAGAGCCCGGCGACGGCCTGGAGCAGCGCGCCCGCCGCCGCCAGGGTGCCCACGAGCCGTACGGAGGGCTTGCGCAGCCGGGCGCCGAGGACGGCGCCGATGATGCCGCCGACGGCGAGGACCGTGGAGACCGTGCCGAAGGCGCCGGCGCCGCCGGCGAGCGGTCCGGTGACGAGCACCGCGAGGGTGAGGCCGTAGTTCCGGCCGAAGACCGCGCTGATGCCGGTGATGCCGGCGAGGGCCACCAGCCGGGGGCGGCGGGCGAAGAAGGCGAGTCCCTCGCGGACCGTCATGGCGTCGGGGGCCTCGTCGCGCCGCACGGCGGGTGCGGCCCGCCCGGCGGCGTCCGCCACCGGACGCAGGAACGGGATGACGGCGGCGACGAACAGGAACGACACGCCGTTCGCGACGTACGCGGCGGCCGTACCGAAGACCCCGACGGCGAGCCCCGCGAGACCGGTGCCGGCGAGCCGCCCGGCGTTGCTCACCAGGGACCCGACGCCGATGGCGGAGGGCACGTCCTCGGCGCGGACCAGGTCGTTGCCGAGCAGGGCGCAGGCGGGGCCGTCGATGGTGGCGATGAGACCGGTGACGGCGGCGAGCACCATCAGGACGCCCAGGTCGAGCTGGTCGAAGGCGATGAGCAGTGCCGTGGCGAAGGCGACCACGCCGAGCAGCGCCTGGCTGACGGCGGCGGTGAGCTTCCGGTGCCAGCGGTCGACGGCGGCGCCTCCGGCGACGCTCATGAGCAGTCCCGGCGCGGCCTGCACGGAGAGCGACAGGCCGGTGGCGGCCGGGGAGCCGGTGATCTGGAGAACCAGCAGGTTCTGCACGGTGAGCTGCATCCACGTACCGGCGTTGGACACCAGGTTCGCGACGGACCACCAGCGCATGCTGCGGTAGGTGAGGGAACGCCACGGCGAGCGGTCGGCGCGCGGGCGGGCGGGGGCGGGGGGCATGGAAGAAGAAGGCACGGTGAGCTACGGGGGGGTGACGAGCCGGTGGACTCGGATGGCGGAATTCGGCGGAAGTGAGGCACCTGCTGCACTGCACGGCCGGTCCACCGGGTCTGTCTGGTGCCGCGTGCCTCGTCGGAGGCGGTCCCGCAGCGTCGACCATGGTGACAGAGCGCCTGGTGCCACGGGGGACCCGGCCGACCGGGTCAACGCTGCGTGGAGCCGCTGTTTCCGTCCTGACCTGCGCTTTCGGCACTTCTGGTGTGCTTGCTCACAGTGACCGTCCGGCATGCCGTCCGTAGTGGCGCGGGCCACAGTGGAGTCAGTGACAGCGGAACGCGGAGGTTGGGACATGAACGGTGGAGTACGGGTCGATCTTCGGGGCCGGCAGGCGCTGGTGACCGGCGGGGCGCGCGGGCTGGGTGCCTCGATCACCCGGGGGCTGGCCGGTGCGGGCGCGTCCGTACTGGTCGCGGACGTACGCAAGGAGCTGGCGCGGGAGCTGTGCGAGGAGCTGGCCCAGGACGGCAGGGACGCCCGGTTCGTGGAACTGGACGTGACGGACGCGCGGGCCGTCGCCGAGGTGTTCCGGGAGCTGGAGCAGGACGGCCAGGCGGTGGACATCCTCGTCAACAACGCGGCCGTGGACGTCTCGAAGCCGATCGAGCACCTCACGGCGGAGGAGGTGACCCGGGTGGTCACCACGAACCTGCTGGGGCCGATGTACCTGTGCCTGGAGACCTACCGCCGGATGATCGCCCGGGGCGGTGGTCACATCGTGAACATCCTGTCCACCGCGTCGAACCGCACCTGGACGGAGGCGGGACCGTACGCGGCGGGGAAGTCGGGTCTGCGGGCGTTCACGCACACGCTGTTCCAGGAGGCGCAGCGGGACTGCCCGGGCATCGGCGTGACGGGCGTCATCGCGGGCGGCATGGAGACGCCGTTCATCCTGGAGCGGTTCCCGGACGCCGACGTGTCGATGCTCCAGAGCCCGGACATCGTGGCGGACACGGTGCTGTACGCGCTGTCGGTGCCGGCGGGCAGCGCCGTGTCGGAGCTGGTGGTGGTGCCGCGCAAGGAGCCGTCCTGGCCGTGATCAGACCTTCTCGGGCGGGCGTCCGGTGCGCAGCATGTGGAGCACGGCCCGTTCGGCCGGTCCCTGCGTGGCGGGGATGCCGTACGCGCCCTCGTCACCGAGGCGGGGCAGGGCCGCGGCGACGGTGACGCCCTCCTCGTACAGTTCGATCACACGTGGGTTGATGTAGGAGGCCCGGCAGACGGCGGGGGTGTTGCCGAGGTAGCCGGCGACTTCGCGGGCCGCCCGGGCGATGGCGCGTTTCCGGGCGGTCTCGCTGCGTGCGACGGACTCGGAGACGGCGAGCGCGACGGCCGCCATGACGGTGGCGTGCCAGGTGCGGAAGTCCTTGGCGGAGATCTCCAGGCCGGCCAGCTCCCTGAGGTAGGTGTTGACGTCCTCGCCGTTCACCTCCCGCCAGGCGGGCCGGTCCCAGTAGGCGAGGAGGCGCTCGCCGCCGCCCCTGCGGCGCAGCAGCGCGGTGAGGGTGCGACAGGCTGCCGGGTCGGCCACGGTCTGGACGATCTCCCTGCCGTGTTTGCCGTTGTACGTGAAGAGGACGGCCCCGGCCTGGCAGGAGGAGTGTTCGCGCAGCAGGGTGGTGAGGCCGTAGCTGTTGTTCAGCTCGGTGTAGCGGTCGCTGCCGATGCGGAAGAAGCCGAGGTCGAGCAGGCGTACGGCGGTGGCGAGGACACGCCGCCGGGTGAGGCCGCGGTCGTTGAGGTGGGCCTCGACGGCCTCACGGATGTCAGGGAGCCGTTGCGCGACGTCCAGGACGTGCTCGTGCTTGGCCTGCTCCTGCTCGGCGCGGAACCGCGGGTGGTACAGGTACTGGCGGCGCCCGGCGGCGTCGGTGCCGACGGCCTGGAGGTGGCCGTTGGCCCGGGTGCAGATCCACACGTCCTGCCAGGCCGGCGGGATGACCAGGGCTTTGATCCGGGCGAGTTCCGCCGGGTCGCGCAGCGGACGCCCGGAGGGTTCGAGATAGCTGAAGCCCCGGCCGTGGCGCTTGCGCCGGTAGCCGGGGTCGGTGGGGCGGCTGTGGTGGAGACGCAACGGATCCTCCTCAGCATGACGACGGACGCCACGTCCGGTGGGGAATCCGCGTGGGCCGTGGTGGTCAGGTCGGTTTGAGCGGGTCGTGACCGATGTCCATCAGGCCGTGGCGCCAGTCGGTGCCGCCCGCCTGCGGGTCCAGGGACGGGTCGCGCTGGGAGCGGACGATCTCGCAGACACGCTCCATGGCGCGCACGTCGTCCGGCGTGAGGTCGGTACGCCGCTTGCCGAGGATGCCGAGGACGCGACGGCCCAGGGGCTTCCCGGCGCGGTCGGGGACTTCCTCGCTCTCCTCGCCGGCCGCTTCGACGCTCAGCCACTCCTGGAGTTCGCGCGAGGTCATGTTGACCACGGTGTGGAACTCGTTCCACAGTGCGTCGCCGACCTGTTCGGACACTGCCATGACATACCTCCCTCGGGGCTGGGGCTCTTCCCCGGGTTTCCGGCGCGTCCGGTGGTCAAACACGGGGCCGTCAGAAGGTCAGCGGAAGGTCCAGAAGGCCAGAGGGTCAGAGGGTCAGGGCGGGAGCGGCTGCTCGGCCCAGATCGTCTTGCCGGTGGGGGTGTAGCGGGTGCCCCACTGCTGGGTCATCTGCGCGATGAGGAACAGGCCCCGTCCGCCTTCGTCGTCGATGCCCGCCCGGCGGAGGTGGGGCGAGGTGTGGCCGGTGTCGGAGACCTCGCAGATCAGGGTCCGGTCGCGGATGAGCCGCAGCTGGATGGGGCCGGAGGCGTAGCGGATGGCGTTGGTGACGAGTTCGCTGACGACCAGTTCGGTGGTGAAGGACAGTTCGCCGTCGAGTCCCCACGCGTCGACCTGCCCGGTGGCCAGGGCACGGGCCCTGCCGACCGCCTCGGGGTCGTCGGCCAGGTCCCAGGCGGCCACCTCGTGGCTGTCGAGCGTGCGGGTGCGGACGAGGAGGAGCGCGGCGTCGTCGTCGACGGGGCCGGGCAGCAGGGTGGTCACGATCCGGTCGCAGAGCTCTTCCAGGGGCCGCCGGTGCTCGGCGAGGACGGTGTGCAGCGTGTCGAGTTCGGTGTCGCGGTCGCGCGTGCGGCCCTGGACGAGCCCGTCGGTGAACAGGGCCATGAGGCTGCCCTCGGAGAGGGTGAACTCGGCGCTCTCGAAGGGCAGTCCGCCCAGTCCCAGCGGCGGTCCGGCGGGCACGTCGGGGTGGCTGATCCCTCCGGTGACGGGGTCGACGACGGAGGGCAGGGGGCTTCCGGCGCGGGCCATGCTGCAGCGCCCCGTGACCGGGTCGTACACGGCGTACAGGCAGGTGACGCCGAGGGCGGCGTCGTCGGTCTCGGCCTGGGCGGCGCCTCTGACGGCGCTCTGTTCGTGGACGTCCTGGGTGATGAGTTCGTCGAGGCGGGTGAGGAGTTCGTCGGGCGGGAGATCCAGCCGGGCGAGGGCGCGCACGCTGGTGCGGAGGCGGCCCATGGTGGCGGCTGCGCGTACGCCGTGGCCCACGACGTCGCCGACGACGAGGCCGACACGGGTGCCGGGCAGGGCGATCACGTCGTACCAGTCGCCGCCGACCCCGGCGCTGCTGTCGGCCGGCAGGTAGCGGTGGGCGACGTCCACCCCGGTCAGGCGGGGCAGGTGGCGGGGCAGCAGGCTGCGCTGGAGGGTGAGGGCCGCGGCGTGCTCCCGGGTGTAGCGGCGGGCGTTGTCGATGCAGACGGCGGCGCGGGCCACGAGTTCGTCGGCCAGCGGCAGGTCGTCGGACCCGAACGGGTCGGGGTGGCGGTCGCGGCAGAAGGTCACCACGCCCAGCGGGGCGCCCTCGGTGCGCAGGGGGACGGCGAGGCGGGAGTGCGGGCCGTCCTCCCGGGGGGACGCTTCCAGGACGGGGTGCCCGGCGGCCAGGCAGCGGGCCTGGAGCGAATCCGCCGGGTAGTCGAAGTCGGCCGGCCCGGTGTTCCGCGGCCGGTCCGAAGGCCCTTCCCACACCCGTACGACGCGCCCGGCGGTCGCCGCCGTGCCGGGGGCCGGCTGGTCGCCCTCCAGCACGACGTCGAGGAGGTCGACCGTGATGCCGTCGGCGAACGCGGGGACGGCGACGGCGGAGAGTTCCTGTGCCGTGCGGGTCATGTCCAGGGAGGTGCCGACCCGGCCGCCGGCCCGCACCAGGAGGTCCAGGCGCTGCTGGGCGAGGTAGCGGTCGGTGATGTCGACCGTCTCCTCGCACACGCCCAGCGCCCGGCCGTCGGCGTCCTGGAGCCGGTAGTACGAACAGGACCAGACGTGGTCGTGCTCGGGGTCGGTGGGCGGGCGGCCGCTGTAGTGGAGCTCTATGACCGGGTCGCCGGTGTCGAGCACCTGGCGCATGGCCTCCTCCAGCGTGCCCGGGTAGCCGTCGGAGAGGATCTCGCCCTCGGTGACCATCTCGTCGGGGCCGAGCCCGGCGTACTGGAAGGTGCCCATCTCCTCGTAGAGGGCGTGGTTGGTCCATACGACCCGCAGGTCGGTGTCGTAGATGGCGAGGCCGACGGGCGACTGGGTCGCCAGGCCCCGGAGCATCGACTGGAGTGCCTCCCACCGTTCCGTCTCGTGCGCGTCGGCCACCGCGAGCAGCCGGGCGGGGCCGGTGCCGGTGTGCGACAGCGGAAGGGTCGCGGTCGCCACGCGGATGATGTGACCGTCCCGGCGGCGCATGTGGAGCACTCGGCGCCGGGCCTGTGCGGCGCCGGGCAGGGGGGTGGCCATGTGGTACTCGCCGGGGCGGTCCACGACGAAGTGGCCGATGGGCCTGCCCACCGCCTCGTGTGCCGGGTAGCCCAGCAGGGCGTGGGCGGCCGGGCCCCAGCCGACGACCGTTCCGTCGGCGTCCAGGACGGCCGTGGCCGCCTTCGTGACGTCGAGGGGGCCGCGGAAGTCGGCACCCTCGGCCGCGTGATCCGCGCTCATGGCACCTGCCTTCTCCGTCTCCTCATGGTGGGTCGGCGCCCCGTGTGGCACAACCGCTCTCACGCCGTACGGCTCCGGGAGCGGTCACCGTCCGCCGACCGGGCGGCGAGGAGCAGGGCGATGTCGTCGGGCCGGTCACCCGTCGGCATGGCTTCGCGGATGAGCCGCTCGGCGGTGTCGGCGAGCGGACATGTGCCGATGCCGGACAGGGCGCGGCGCAGCTGCTCGATCCCCAGGTCGATGTCGGTGCCCGGCCGTTCGACGAGCCCGTCCGTGTACAGGGCGAGGACGTCACCGGGGGCGAGTCGCAGCTCGGTGACGGGGTAGGACGCTTCGGGGTCGATGCCGAGGACCACACCGCCGGGCAGATCGAGGACCTCCGTTGTGCCGTCCGGGTGACGCAGCAGGGGCTGGAGGTGGCCGGCGCGAACGGCGCGGGTGCCGCCGGTCGCCGCGTCCAGGACGATGTAGCAGCAGGTGGCGAACTGGCCCGCGTCGAGATCGATGAGCAGCCGGTTCGTCCCGCTCATCACCTCCTCGGGGTCGTGCCCGCTGAGGGCGAAGGCCCGTACGGCGCTGCGCAGCTGGCCCATGGTGGCGGCGGCGGCGACACCGTGTCCCTGGACGTCGCCGATGATGAGGGCGATGCCGCGGCCGGTGTCGATGACGTCGTACCAGTCGCCGCCGACGTCCATGCCCTGGGTGCCGGGGAGGTAGCGGCCGGCGGTGTCGACGCCGTGCAGCCGGGGCAGCCGGTGCGGCAGGAGGGCGTCCTGGAGGCCGCGGGCGAGGGCCGCCTCGGAGTCGTAGCGCCGGGCCCGTTCGAGGGCCTGCGCGATGAGGCCGGCGAGGGCGGTGAGGACGGTGCGCTCCTCCGGGCTGAAGCCGCGGGGCTGGTCGAAGCCGAGGATGCAGGAGCCGACCGGGCGGCCGGAGGCGATGAGGGGGAGGAAGGCCCGGGCGCCGACGTGGGCGTCCAGGGGGATGCCGGGGTAGGCGGCGGCCAGCCGCTGCATGGACTCGAAGAAGATGGGGCGGCCGGTGGTGAGGGTCTCGACCCCGGGCAGCCGGGCGTCCAGTCCTACGCCGTCGAACCGGTCGAGGAACCCCTGTGGGAAGCCGGTCTCCCAGGCGAGGTGCAGGTGACGCTCGTCGAGGAGGTAGATCGCCAGCTGGCGGCCGCCGAACGCGGGCAGGAGCTCCTCCGTCACCACCACGGAGACCTGCCGGGCGGTGACGGCCTCGGTGAGCGCGATGGCGAGGGCGACCGGGCGGTACAGCATCGACGCCCGGTCCGCCGGGGAACCGAGTCCGGCGCCGGGCGCGACGACCGATCCGGGCGTGTACGCCGGCCGGTCGGCGGCGGCGAGGGTCATCGTGATGCCCTCGTGCCCGGGGTAGAGGGAGACCGACAGCCACGCGTCGGCGTCGCGCCGGGCCGGGAAGTGGACGGGCTCGGCGGAGAGCAGCGCGGCCCGGAAGTGGTCCTCGTACGCGGGCCGCCCGAACCAGGGCAGGGCGTCCCACAGGACCCGCCCGACGAGCTCGGGACGGGGGCGGCCGACGAGGGACTCGGCGCTGCGGCTGACGAACATGATCCGCCCGAGCCGGTCCAGTGAGCAGACCCCGTCGGGCAACCGGTCGGCGCCCGCGGCGGCGACGGGCCCCGCGCCCGGCTCCACCAGGGAGCCGTGCAGCCCTCCCTCCCCGCGGGTCACCTCAAGCAGGCAGGGGCGGCCGTCTCGGGCCCGCAACCAGATGCGGCGGGCGCGTACCCCGTCGGAGCCGGCCACCTGGCGTGCCACGGTCCACAGGCCGTACGCGTCCTCCGGCGCGAGGAGCGCCGTGAGCGCGTCGGCGCCGGTGGACTCCGGCCCCCCGGCGCCCCCGGCCCCAGGGCCCCCACTGCCATCCCCGTCGGGGGCGGTGGCGTTGCCGGGGGTGGTGGGGGTGGTGGGGGCGGCAGAGGCGGTGCCGCCGTCGGGGGCGGCGGGGGCGGTGGCGTCGGGGGTGGCGGGGGCGCCCATGGCCGCGGTGCCGGCGCTGCGGCCGGTGTCGGGGCCCCCGTCGGCGTCGGGGGGCGCGTCGGCGTCGGGGGGCGCGTCGGCGTCGGGGGGCGCGTCGGGGCCGTCCGCGCCTTGGCCGGAGCCCGTCTCCGCTCCGGTGCCCGTCGTGGCGTCGCGTCCCTGTACCGCGCCCGGTCCCGGCCGGGCCTCCGCGTCACCGTCCAGGCCCTCGACCGGATCGCCGCCGCTCCCCGCGGCACGGTCCTGGCGCGAGCTCGGGGCCGAGGCGGCGGGCCCGGCGCCCAGGATGGCGTGGAGGGGCTCGTCCATAGTGACGGTGCCGGTGGCGGGATCCCAGTGGAGGTGGCCGGTCCGGACGGGCGGGGTGGCGCGGGCGGGGAGCTGGACGTTGACGGGCGGATCGTGCCAGGCGACGGGGGTGCCCCGCGCGGCGAGGCCGGCGAGCTCCGCGCCGAGGCGCCGCGCGGTCTGCCGCAGCCGGTCCCGGTCGGCCGGGGCGACCGGGCGGCCGGGGGTTGCCGTGCGGAGCACCACGACCACGCCGAACGCCTCGCGGCCGTGCGTGACCGGCTCGTACAGCGACCCGAAGGGAAAGGGCAGGCCCGCCATGAGCTGGGGGAAGCGCCGCATGGCGTCCTCGGCGTCGGCGAGATGGATGCCCGTGCGGGACCGGTAGGACTCGGCCACCGGGAAGGGACGGTTGATGTGCATGCGCCACCAGGGGCGGAACAACCGGGCGGGCAGCCCGGCGAGCGTGGCGAGTCGCAGCAGGCCGGGGGTGGCGGGACGCAGGTAGACGCCACCCGCGAAGCCACCGGTGGCTTCGACGGCGTCCACGGTGGCAGCGGCCAGCTCCAGGGTCAGGGGATCCGGGAGAGCCGTGGCCTTCCCGTGCCCGTTCCCGGTGCCGTTGCTGTCTGGTCTGCCTGGCATGTCCCAGCCTCGTTCAGCGGGAGGGTCCGGCGGCGCCGTGGCGGTGCGGCGCGGTGCCGGGGCACACAGCCAGCATGCTCCCGAGCGGCCGCCTCGTGCACATCGGTGCTCCCGGAAGCGGCCTCGCCGGTTGAGCTATGTTGAGCGGAATCAGGACAAGAAGGAGGCATACGGGGTGCCATCAGGGCAGCAGGCACGCGCGCAGGCGGCTGCGATCACGCCGGGCAAGCCGTCCTCCACGGAGGAGTCGGCGCCCGCTGTTCCCATGGACCGGGTGATGGCGCTGTTCGGCGGCCACCGGCTGTCGCCCGCCCAACGCCGTATCGCCCAGTACATGATCGACCACCTGACGGAGGCGGCGTTCCTGTCGATCACGGACCTCGCGGAGCGCGTGGGCGTCAGCCAGCCGTCGGTGACGCGGTTCGCGACGTCGCTGGGGTACAGCGGGTTCCCCGCCCTGCGGGAGGCGTTGCAGCCCATCGCGCTCAGCGCGGTGGCCGGTACGCCGGACACCCGCGAGGAGATCCGGCGCAACGAGCTGCAGGCCGCGATCGACGCCGAGATCGAGAACCTGGAGCACCTGCGTCGCCTGGTCGCCGATCCGGGCCAGATCCTGGGCGTCGGCGGCGAGTTGGCCGCTTCCGTACCCTTGACCGTCCTGGGACTGCGTATCTCGGTGTCGCTCGCGGAGTACTTCGCGTACGCGGCCCGCCGCATCCACCCCGACGTACGCCTGGTGACCCGTGGTGGCAGCGTGGCCTACGACGCGCTGCTGCAGTCCCGGGAGGCGGGCGGGACGTGGGTGCTGGCCTTCGCCATGCCGAGGCACGCCCACGAGACGCTGTCGGCGATGCGGTCGGCCCGCCGGGCGGGGCTGCGCATCGCGCTGATCACCGATCTGACGCTCGGGCCGCTGGTGGAGGAGGCCGACGTGACACTGACGGCCGGGACCGGCTCGCGGCTGGTCTTCGACTCGTACGCGGCGCCCGGCGTCCTGGCGGCGTCGGTGCTCCAGGCGATGGCGGACGCCAACCCGGAGCGCACGCAGCTGCGGTTGGAGGGGTACGAGCAGGCGGCCGAGCAGCACAACTTCTTCCTCGACGACTGACTCGGAGCCCCACGGCCCTCACCCTCACCACAAGGGCGTTTTCCGCCCTTTTCACGACCAAGAGCGCATGAAAAAATTCATACGCTTGCTTACTCAACGGTAAATATATTTACTGCTCGGACACCCCGGGGAAACGGACCCGGGAACCGAGCAGAACACCGGTGCGACGGCGCTCCCTCCTCGCGCCGCCCCTGGTGTTCCGGCCGGGCGCTCCGCACTCCCCGCGGACACCCGTGGCGGCCCCGGTCAACCCCTGGGCCGGGGCCGCCGAAAGTCCACCGTCAGGTGGCGGTGACCGTCGCGGAGGCCACCGTGACCGTGGCCGTGGCCGTCGCCGCCGTGGCCGTGGTGGCCAGCCTGGCGCGCGCGGCGGCCAGCGCTTGGTCCAGCTGCCGCGTTCCGGTGGTCACGCAGAGCGTGTACGCGACATCGTCGAGCCGTCGTTTCAGCTCGGGCGCGAGGGCCAGCTCCTGGGAGGCTGTGCACAGGGATTCGTAACGGGCGACGAGCTCACGAAGCACTGCGGGATGCGCCAACAGCATGAACGTACCTGCCTTTCCCACGCCACGAAGCAAGGAGAGAGGGAACGCCGGTGTCTTCTCCAGGCCGGCCTCCCCGGGACCGGGCGATGCGCCGGTCCCCGAACCGGGTCGCCCTCCCGCACATGGATGTGCCCGCACTCTCCGGTCCTCACACGACATTGTGATGCAACCGTGACGGATCCGCGCTGCGTGGGGAGAAAGGGCACCTGTGCTCCATTGTCGTGACATGGACTTCGGCCCCGGTACCCCGCCGGGGCGCGGGGGTATCCCTCGGACCATGGCTGTGAACCCCATCGAAATGCAGAAGGCCCTCGGCGGCGTCAACTACCCGGCGTCGAAGGACGAGATCGTCGATCAGGCATCGAAGCACAAGGCCGGCCAGGAGGTCATGAAGGCCCTGGACTCCCTCCCCGACAAGGAGTACGACTCCCCCGCCGCGGTCAACAAGGAGGTCGCCAAGGGCGACTGACACGGCTCCCCCGACCCCTCCCACCTCGCCCCCCCGTCCCCCTCCGCCCCGTCCCCGTATCCCGGGTGGCGGGGCGGACGCATGCCCGCGCGCCCGCTCCCGGTCACCCGAGTGGACGGCGTGGGGCTGTGAACCGGCCGCCGCCGCGCTCCACTGGCTGGAAAGGGCGAAGTCCGCCGCCCTGTGCAGGCAACCCCGGTGGCCCCATGGCCATCCTCCCTATGCGGCGGCCCGAACTCCCGGCCGCCGCCCCGCACACCAGTGCATGGAGTGAGCAGCCCATGGTCCGTATGTCGGTCGTCGTCCCCTGTCTCGACGAGAGCGAGGTGATCGACGCCTTTCACACGGCCCTGGTCGCCACCCTCGAACCGACCGGCGTGGCCTTCGAGGTCTGCTACGTCGACGACGGCAGCGGTGACCGCACCATGGACAGGCTGCGGTACCTCGCGGCGGCCGACGGGCGTGTGCGCTACACCTCCTTCAGCCGGAACTTCGGCAAGGAGTCCGCGCTCCTCGCCGGTATGCGCATGGCCCGCGGCGACGTGGTGGTCCTCATGGACGCCGACCTCCAGCACCCGCCCGAGCTCCTCCCCCGCATGCTGGAGCTGCACCGGCACGGCTACGACCAGGTGATCGCCCAGCGCGACCGGACCGGCGAGGGAGCCGCGCGGACCGCGCTCAGCCGCGTCTACTACCGCCTGGTGCGGCGTTTCATGGACGTCGAGATCGTCGACGGGGCGGGCGACTTCCGGCTGCTGTCGCGCCGCGCGGTCGACTCCCTCCTCTCGCTGCCGGAGAGCAACCGCTTCTCCAAGGGCCTGTTCTCCTGGATCGGGTTCGACACCGTCAGCTTCGCCTACGAGAACGTCGCGCGGGCCGCCGGCCGGTCGAAGTGGGGTGGCCGGCGGCTGCTCAACTACGGCATCGACGGGCTGTTGTCGTTCAACAGCCGGCCGCTGCGCCTGGCCATCCACACGGGACTGTGGCTGTTCCTGTCCGCACTCGTCTACGCCCTGTGGATCATCGCCAACGCGGTCCTCGACGGGGTGGACACACCCGGCTACGCCACCCTCATCACCGCCATCGTCGGGCTCAGCGGTGTCCAGCTCGCCACGCTCGGCGTCATCGGCGAGTACGTGGGCCGCATCTACCACGAGACCAAGCGCCGCCCGCACTACGTGGTACGGGAGACGGACCGGACCGCCGGCGTCCACCGCGACCCGGGCGACCCTCACGCGGCGCCGCTGGAGCACGCGGGACGGGCCCGGCCCAAGCCGTGAGACCGTTCGCCGCCCCGCGGAGGCCCGCGGTCCGCCAGTTCGTCTCCTTCGCCCTCGTCGGCCTCGCCAACACCGCCGTCTACTTCGCCGTGTACGCCTCGCTGAACATCTGGCTGCCCTACCTCGCCGCCCACGCCATCGGGTACGCGGTCAGCGTCGTCGGCTCGTTCCTGCTCAACTCGTACGTCACCGTCCGCACCAGGCCCACCTGGCGGGCGTTCGCCCGCTATCCCCTGTCGGGCGCGGCCAACGTGGTGGGCAGCGGAATCCTGCTCCATCTCGGCGTCAGCGCGCTGGGGATGGACGAGAACGTGGCGGCGATCGCCGCCGGTCTCCTCGTCACCCCGCTGTCCTTCGTGCTCGCCCGCTGGGCCATCACCTCCGGGGCGGCCGCCACCCGCCGTTCCGCGTCGCGGCGGCCGCCCGGGGACGGCCGGGTCAGGGAAGGCGCGTCCCGCGAGTGACCTTGTCCAGGTGGTAGTAGTCGGCGACGCACTGCGCGGGCCAGATACGGGTGCCGTTCGCGCTGAACGGCTCCAGCATCCCGCTGACCGACACCGGCTTGTACGGCAGCACCTTCGCGCCCTCCGCCGCCCGCTCCCGCAGCCACCGGTCCTGTCGGTCCCACTTCTGCGCGCGTACCCGCATGTCGTGGCCCAGCTCGTACAGCGGGACGGCCAGTCCGAGGACCGTCACCGCGCAGAGCGCGGCGGCGACCCCGGTGGCCGCGCCCGTGACGGCCCCGCGCGACCGCAGCGCACGGCCCAGGAAGGCGCCGGCGCCCACCAGGAGCAGCACGTACAGCAGGAGGTAGTCGTTCCACGTCCGCTCGGCCGCCACCACTCGGGGGCCGAACACCGGGTAGGTGATGACCGTGCACAGGTAGCCGGACACCAGGAACGCCGCCGCGCCGAGACCGGTGAGCAGCAGCGGGCGGCACGGCAGCAGGACCCGCCGTTCGCGGGAGCCGGGGCGGCGCGACGCGAGCAGGCCCAGCAGGACTCCGGCGGCGACGGCCCCGACGTATTGCCACGTGGTCAGCACGGTCTCCAGGATGCGGACGTACGCCCGCAGCGAGGCGAGCAGCGACTCGGGGGCGAGCATGGAGGTGGTCTCGGCGCCGAACCGCTCGCGCCGGTTGCGCGAGCCGGGGGAGGTCACCAGCACGAGCGTGCCGACGGCGACACCGGCCATGCCGACGAAGGACCAGCCCCGGGCGAACGCCCTGGCCCGGTCGGTGAAGAGCAGTCCGGCGAAGATCACGACGCCCGAGAGCACCACCAGGGCCACCACGGACGCCTCTTCGGAGAGGGTCCCCACGAACACGCCCGCGACCAGGACGACCGCGAGCGCCGTGATCCGGCCACGCCGGCCACGGGCCCGTGCCAGCGGGACGGCGGCCGCACACGCGAGGACCGGGGCGAGGGTGTGCGAGACGGACGCGGCGGGCCAGTAGAACGTCTTGTACGTGTTGGGCGTGGCGAACAGGAACACCGCCGTGATCATGGACGCGACGAGCAGCGGCACCCCGCGCGGCACGCTCTGTCCGGCCCTGCGCAGCAGCGACACGGTGAGCGCCCACAGCAGCCCGAGCATGAGGGCGCCGCTGACGAGGCCGTACCACTGGTGACCGGCGACCGGGAACCGGGCGTACAGCCCGACGAGCAGACCGTTGCCGACCCGCCCGTTGTCGGTGAGGTAGAACTTGCCGACCAGGCCGAGGACGCCCTCGTCGCGCACGACGGGCAGGAAGCACCACTCGTCGGCGCTGGGACGGACGTACCGGCCGAGGTACGAGGCGGCCGCGAGCAGACCGAGCGGCAGCAGGGACAGACCCACCGTCCACGCGGTCGTCCGGGACCCACGCGGGTCACCGCCCCCCTTCTCGGGCCCGTGCCCGGGTCCCTCGCCCGGGTCCGGGGGGACGGTGACACGCGATGCGCCGACGGCCATGTCTTCTTCACTGCCTCTCGGATAACCACTGGTACGACACCGAAGAGGTGATTCGGGGCGGTGCCGTTGTCCGCGCGCCGGGCCTGATTCGGCGCATCGCGGACCGGTCTCCCACTCGACCGGCTGTTCACGGCCCCCGCAACCGGCCGTCGTCCGGACGGCTCACGTCCGCAGCGCGGTCACCATGCGGCACCGGGGCGCTCCGTCGGGCCTGCGGCCGAACTCCTCCAGCGGGGAGAGCTCCACCCGGAAGCCGGCGCGGGTGAGCTCCGTGACCACGTCGGTGAGGCGGAAGGTGCGGTAGTACATGATGAAGGGCGGCCGCCACAGCAGGTTGCGCACCCGCATGGCCGCGTCGAACGCCAGGAGTTCCCAGTACGGCCGGGAGCCGACCGGGGGCGGGGCGGGGAGGGGGAAGACGAACCGGCCGCCGGGGCGCAGCGCCCGGTGCACCCCGGCGAACAGGCCGGGCCGCTCGGCCGGGAGGAAGTGCCCGAACGCCCCGAAGCTGACGGCCAGGTCGAAGGAGGGGCCGAACGGCAGGGCGCGGGCGTCGGCGCAGACCCAGTGGACCTCGGGGGTGCCGTCGGGGCCGCCGGTGTGGGCGGCGCGGGCCCGGTCGAGCATGCCGGTGCTGAAGTCGGTGCCGGTGACGCGCTCGTGGCACAGCTCGCGCAGCACGCCGATCCCGGCTCCGGTGCCGCAGCACACGTCGAGGCCCGCGCGGAACGGTCCGAGCGGCCGCAGCGCGTCGGCGACGGCGCCGAGCACCCGGTCGGAGGTGCGGTAGGGGGTGTGGTCGAAGGTGGGGGCCAGCAGGTCGTAGCCGGTGCGGGTGGAGGAGAGCGCCTGGGTGGCGAGTTCGCGGAGCGTCGGGCCGTGCGGGGTGGACATGGTCCCCTCTCGGGTGGATCCCGCGGATGGATCCGCGGGATCGCGCGGATGGATCTTTCGACGGACCTCTCGGACCGGACCGGCGTTTCAGAGCAGGCCGGCGTTGAAGACGTCGAACGGGAGGGTTCCGGTGCCGTCACCGGGGGTGGCGCCCGCGCCGGGGAGCGGGAGTTCGGCCCAGATGACCTTCCCCTGGGGGGTGTACCGGGTGCCCCAGCGTTCGGCCAGCTGGGCGACGAGGAAGAGCCCGCGGCCTCCTTCGTCGGTGGTGGCGGCGTACCGCAGGTGGGGCGAGGTGCTGTTGTGGTCGGCGACCTCGCAGGTCAGGCCGCGGTCGTACAGCAGGCGTACGCGGACGGGGGGCGCTCCGTAGCGGATGGCGTTGGTGATCAGCTCGCTGAGGATCAGCTCGGTGGCGAAGGACAGGTCGTCCAGGCCCCACTCGCCGAGGCGGCGCACCGCGGCGGAGCGGATGCCTCCGACGGCGCCGGGGTGGAAGTCCACGTCCCAGTCGGCGACGCGGTCGCGGCCCAGGGCGCGGGTGCGGGCGACGAGCAGGGCCACGTCGTCCTTGGGATGGGCGGGGAGCAGTTCGTCGAGCACCAGTCGGCAGCGTTCCTCGGGGGTGGCGGCGGGCCGGCCGAGGGCCTGGCGGAGCAGCTCGATGCCGACGTCGATGTCCCGGGTGCGGTCCTCGATCAGGCCGTCGGTGTAGAAGACGATCTGGCTGCCCTCGGCGAGTTCCAGTTCGCGGGTTTCGAAGGGTATGCCGCCCAGACCGAGCGGCGGCCCGGCGGGGAGATCGGGGAACTCGACGTGGCCGTCGGGGTGGACCAGCGCGGGCAGCGGGTGCCCCGCGCGGGCCATGGAGCAACGCCGGGAGACGGGGTCGTACACCGCGTACAGGCAGGTCGCCCCGGTCATTCCGGCGCCCCCGCCGGCGTCGTCCTCGTCCTGGTCGATGCGGCCGACGAGGTCGTCGAGGCGGCCGAGGAGTTCGTCGGGCGGCAGGTCGAGGGTGGAGAAGTTGTGCACCGCGGTGCGCAGCCGGCCCATGGTGGCGGCCGCGTGCAGGCCGTGTCCCACGACGTCGCCGACGACGAGGGCGACACGGCTGCCGGGCAGGGGGATGACGTCGAACCAGTCGCCGCCGACGCCGGACTGGGCGGGCAGGTAGCGGTGGGCCACCTCCAGGGCGCTCTGTTCGGGCAGGGCGCGGGGCAGCAGGCTGCGCTGGAGGGTGACGGCCATGGCGTGTTCGCGGGTGTAGCGGCGGGCGTTGTCGATGCTGACGGCGGCGCGGGCGACGAGTTCCTCGGCCAGTTCGAGGTCCTCCTCCTCGAAGGGTTCGGGTTTCTCCGAGCGCCAGAAGTTGGCGACGCCGAGCACCACTCCCCTGGCCTTGAGGGGGACGGCGATGAGCGAGTGGATGCCGTACTCGACGATCCGGCCCGCCCGCTCGGGGTCCTGGGCCTGCCAGCCGGGGGCCTCGGACAGGTCGGGCACGAGTTCCGCCCGGCCGCTGCCGAAGCCGCGTGCCTGGGGTGTGGAGGGCACGAAGCCGATCATCTTGCCGCGCGGGTAGAGCGGGTGGTCGTCGCGGATGCCGGCGACGGCGGTGCGGCGCATGTCGGCGGCCGTTCCGGAGGGCTCCTCGCCGCGCAGGACGGGGTCAGCGAGGTCGACGGTGACGAAGTCGGCGAAGCGCTGGACGGTGACTTCGGCGAGTTCCTCGGCCGTGCGGACGACGTCCAGGGTGGTGCCGATGCCGACGCCGGCGTCGTACAGCAGGTTGAGCCGTCTGCGGGCGCCCTCGGCGCGGCCGGTGAGCGAGCGCAGCTCGGTGGTGTCACGGATGGTGGCCACGGTGCCGGCGGGGCCGCCGTGGCGGTCGGTGTGGCGCTGGTTGACGGCGAGCAGCCGGTCGGCGGCGGGGACGACCTCGTCGGTGGCCACGCGGCCGGAGCAGAGCAGCTCGGCCATGCCGGGGTCGAGGCCGGGCAGGTCCTTGACGCTGCGGCCCTCCGCGTCGGGGGGAAGTCGCAGCAGGCGTTCGGCCTCGTCATTGGCGAGCAGGAGTCTGCCGTCGCCGCCCACGATGACGACGCCTTCGCGCACGGCGTGCAGGACGGCGTCGTGGTGTTCGTACACCCGGGTCATCTCGGTGGGGCCGAGGCCGTGCGTCTGTCGGCGCAGCCGCCGGGCCACCAGGGCCGTGCCGGCGGTGGCGACGGCCAGGCCGGCGGCGCTGGTGGCGAGGATGACGGGCAGCTGGCGGTTGACCACGCCGGTCACGTTGCGGACTTCCAGGCCGGCGGAGACGAGACCGATGACCTCCCCGTCCGAGCCGGTGACGGGGACGATGGCCTGGACCTCCTCGCCGAGGGGGCCGTCGACGCTCTCGGTGTGGACGCGGCCCGCGAGGGACGGCTCGATGGTGCCGACGAACCGTCCGCCGATCCGCTCCGGCTGCGGGTGGGTGTAGCGGATGCCCGTGGTGTCCATCACGACGAGGAAGTCGACCCCCGCCCTCTTCCGGGCTTCTTCGGTGAGGGGCTGCAGGACGCTCGACGGGTCGGGGTTCGTCTTGAGTACGTTCTCCAGGCCCGGGGAGTGGGCGAAGGTCTCGGCGACGGCGATCGAGCGGTTGCGGGCTTCCCGGTCGCTGTCGCCGCGCGACTGGAGGAGCAGTGCCAGGACCGCTCCCAGCACCAGCAGCAGGACGAGCGCCACCTGCAGGACGAAGACCTGTCCTGCGACGCTCCGTGGGAGCCTCCCGGCCAGTGACCGAACCGAGGCACCACGGAATCGGTCGAAGAAGTGGACCACGCTCCCCTTTCTAACACCGTACGGCCCGCGGCGACCATGAGTGACCGCCGGTGGCCGGACGACCACGGGCCGCGTGCGGTCCTCCTGGGCCTGGCCCGGGCGCGCGGGCGGGGGAATCCGGGGTTCGCCCATGGCTCTCCCATGGGTGCCCCATGCCTCGTCCATGGGTCCGCCATCGGTGGGCCAACAGGGCTCAAAGTCGAACAGTCGCCGAACAGCCGGTCGTAGGTTCTCGCGATGTGACGAAGCATCCCGGTGACGGCCCGGCAGCCCTCTCGGTCCCCGCTCCCCCGCGTTCCTCCCCGCGCGGCCGCCGCGCGCTGCTGCGCGCGGCACTCGGCGGTACCGCCGCCCTCGGTGCCGGGGCGGTCCTCGCTCCGGCGGCGGCCGTGGCGGCGGCCCGGCCCGTCGGGCCCCGCCCCACCACTCCGGCGGCGGCGCTGCGCGAGCTGGCGCGCGGCAACGGGCGCTGGCGGTCCAAGCACCAGGCCCATCCGCACGAGAGCGCGGCGGACCGGGTGGCGGCCCTGTCCGGTCAGCACCCGTTCGCGCTGGTCCTCGGCTGCGTGGACTCCCGCGTCCCGCCCGAGCTCGTGTTCGACCAGGGTCTCGGCGACCTGATGACGGTCCGCTCGGCGGGCCAGGTCCTGGACGAGGCGGTCCTCGGCAGCATCGCGTACGGCGTCCTGGAACTGGGGATACCGCTGGTCATGGTGCTGGGCCACCAGTCGTGCGGGGCGGTCGCGGCGGCGGTGGCCGCGGAGGAGAGCGGTGAGCGGCCGCCCGCCCACATCGACTACATCGCCGAACGGATACGGCCCGTGATCGACCGCGGTCACACGGGACCGGCGCGGGTCGACACGACGATCACGGCCAATGTGCGCCATGTGCGCGGCCTGCTGGCCGCGGAACCGGACCTCCGCGCCCGGGTGGCGGCGGGCCGGCTCGCCATCGTGGGGGCCCGGTACGAACTCGGCAGCCAGCGCGTGCACCGGGTCGCCCGGGGCGGGGTCAGCGCACGCCCCGCGGCCGGAACTGGACGCTGATCCGGGGGCCGACCCCCTTGGCGGTCTTGGGGACGGCGTGCTCCCAGGTCCGCTGGCAGGTGCCGCCCATCACGATCAGGTCGCCGTGTCCGAGCGGGACGCGGGTCGCGGGGCCGCCGCGCCGGGGGCGCAGGGCGAGGTCGCGGGGTTCGCCGACCGACAGGATGGCGACCATGGTGTCCTCGCGCGACCCGCGCCCGACGCGGTCGCCGTGCCAGGCGACGCTGTCCCGGCCGTCCCGGTAGTAGCAGAGCCCGGCGGTGGTGAACGGCTCGCCCAGCTCGGCGGCGTAGTGCGCGGTGAGCGCGGCGCGGGCCTCGTCGAGCACGGGGTGCGGCAGGCGGTCGCGTTCGCCGTAGTGGGCCAGCAGGCGGGGTACGTCGACCTCGTGGTCGTACATGGTGCGCCGCTCGGCCCGCCACGGGACGCTTCCGGCCAGCTCCTCGAACAGGGCGTCGGCGCCGTGCAGCCAGCCGGGCAGCAGGTCGGTCCACGCGCCGTCGCCGAGTTCGGTCCGGCGGACACCGGTCAGCGGCCCCAGGCGGACCTCGTCGGTCTGGTCGAAGAGCGAGCCCTGCAGATGCGCGGTCATGACTCCAGCGTACGAGGTAAATCGAATGCATGAGCTATTCACGCTCCGGTGATCAGCCCAGACCGTGGTCGTCGAGCCGGCCGACCCGCAGGCCGCGCCGACGGCACTCGGCGACGAGGTCCGGTACCGCTCCCAGCGCCGCCCGCCACGCTCCCGGCGCGCTCACCACATCGGTGTCGTGCAGCAGCACCGTCGCGCCGCCACGCAGCGTCCGGGTGACCTCGGCGCTCACGCTCCGCGCCGTGGCCTCGGCCGTCCAGTCGCGCCCCCACGCCGACCAGAGCACCGTGCGCAGCCCGGCGGCGCGGGCGGCGGCCCACCGGCCGCCGGTGAGGATCCCGTACGCGGGGCGATACCACAGCGGGCGCCGCCCCGCCGCGCCGGCGACCAGATCCGCCGTACGCGCCAGGTCGCGGGCGTCGCGCAGCGGGTGGGGGCACCAGGGCCGGTCGTGCCGCCAGCCGTGGACGGCCAGCTCGTGGCCCTCCGCCGCGATCAGCCGCCCCAGACCGGGGTGGCGCTCCAGCCGGCCGCCCAGGACGAAGAACGTGGCCCGGACCGACAGGGCGTCCAGGACGCGGAGGAACTGCGGCGTGGTGGCCGGATCCGGGCCGTCGTCGAAGGTCAGGGCCACGTGCGACGGGTCGCCGCGCCCGTCGAGCCCCGGCCACAGCGCGGCGCGCGCACCGGGCAGCCAGCTCGCGGCGGGCCCGATGTGCCAGGCGGCCACCGCGCCCAGCAGGCCCACGGGGAGGGCGTTCACCATCGTTCCTCCGGGTGCTCGGGGTCGTCCGTGACCAGCGGTGACCTGGCCAGCTGCACGCATCCGGCCACCAGCAGCGCGAGCGCCAGCACCTCGAAGACGACCCGCCACCCGAGGTGCACCCGCTCCGCGAACAGTGTCACGCCCAGCACCACGCTCAGCAGGGCGTCCCCCAGGGTCAGCGCGGGCTGCGACGCCACCAGGCTGCCCGCCCGCAGCGTCACCTGGAGCAGGAGGAAGCTCGCCAGCCCCACGGCCACCGCGGCGTACGGCTGCCATGTCGTCAGCACCGCTCCGACACCGTCCGGCAACCGCCCCAGCGCGTCCTTCAGCAGCGCCGCCGTGCACGCGAAACCGGTCGCCGTCGCCGTGCCCAGCACCGCGGCGCGCGGCGCCGACGACAGCCGCAGCGACACCACGCCCAGCAGCGCCACGAAGAGACCCGCGCCCAGCGCGGTCCACCCCCAGTCGGCCGGCGGCACGGTGGCGCGGCCGCCCGTGGGGTCGGCCAGCGCCAGGAACACCGCGAGGCCCACGGCCATGGCGACGAACGCCCACCGGGTCCGGGTGTCCGGCCGGCGCCGGAACACGATGCCACCGACGACCAGCGTGAACATCAGCTCCGTGCTCATCACCGGCTGCACCACGGACAGCGGGCCCGTGGCCAGGGCGAGCGCCTGGAGGATGCCCGAGACGGCCAGCAGCGCCGCGCCCCACACCCACACGCGCCGGTGCACCAGTCCCGCCATCCACGAACCCCGCCGCCCCGATGCCGGCACCGGGGCGGTGGCGGCGCCCCGCCGCTGGAGCACGGACGCTCCGGCGTTGCCGAGGGCGGCCAGCAGGGCCAGGCAGATCGAGAGTGCCAGCACCGCGGTCAGCCGAACCGCTTGGCCATCGAGCGGAAGAAGCCCGGCACCGCCCCGTGCAGCCGGGCCGGCATGCCGAGCCAGGACGGTACGAACACATCGTCGTGGCCCCGCACGACCGCGTCGAACACCACCTCGGCCACCCGTTCGGGTGTCACGGGGCGCGGGCGTTCCCGGTGGTACGGGGCGCCCCGCCGGGTGAAGAACGGGGTGTCCACCGCGCCCGGCAGGACGACGGTCACTCCCACGCGGGTACCGGCCAGCTCGTAGCGAAGGCTGTCGGCGAAGGCCAGCAACCCGCCCTTGGTGGCGGCGTAGACCGCTTCGTTGGCCACGCCCACCCGGCCGGCCATGGAACCGATCATCACCACCCGGCCGAAGCCCCGCTCCGCCATTCCGGGCAGCAGGAGCCGCACCAGGTGCACGACCGAGGTGAGGTTCAACGTGATCAGCCGGTCGACGGCGTCGGCCGGCATCCGGGTGAAGGGCCCCGCCCAGCCGATGCCCGCGGCGGCCACCAGCATGTCGACCCGCCCCTCCCGCTCCAGGGCGTCCGCCGCCAGCCGCTCCGCCCCGTCCGGCTCCCCCAGATCCGCCCGCAGCGCGCCGCCGCCCGTGCGGCGCGCCACGGCCGCGAGGCGTTCCTCGTCCCGCCCGCTGAGCAGCAGCCGCCACCGGCCGTCGGCGGCGAACCGGTCGGCGACAGCCTCACCGATCCCGGACGACGCGCCCGTGATCAGCGAGACCGGGCGCCCGGCCGGGCGCCCGGTGGACCGTGCCCCTCCCGGCCGGGCCTCGTGACGGGGCGTGGCCTCGTGACGGGGCGTAGGGGGCATGGCGGATCCTCCGGACTGTCGTCGACCGTGCCCTTCCAGCCTCCCGGTTTCCCGCCGGTTCGCCTCCCGGCACCCTCCACCGCGCCCGCCGATCCACCCGAACAGTCCGATTCGGCCGCCCTCGGGACGGCACCCGGGGGCGGGACGGCACACCATGGAACGGCACGGAACGGAGGGCGGACATGGGGCGGCGATGCCTGGTCCTGACCGCGAGCATGGGCGCGGGGCACGACGCGGTGGCCCGCGAACTGGCGCGCCGGCTCCGCGCCGACGGCCACGACGTCCTGGTCCGGGACGTGCTGACGCTGCTCCCGCCGGGCACCGGACCGGCCGTGCGCGGCTTCTACCGGTTCGTGATCAGGCGGCTGCCCGTGGTGTACACGGCGATCCACGCGCTGTTCCTGGCTCCCCGGCCGCGTCCCGGCCGGAAGCCGGACGTCTCGCCGATGGCGGCGCTCGCCGAGCGGCGGACGGCCGCGCTCGTGGCGGCGTGGCGGCCCGAGGTGATCGTCTCCACCTTCCACCTCGCGGGCCAGGTCACCGGGCGGATGCGCGGCCACGGTGCGCTGCGGGTGCCGTGCGCGGTGTTCGTCACCGACTTCGCGGTGCACCGCGCCTGGCTGGAGCCGGGCAACGACCTGTACCTGTGCGTCAGCGAGACGGCCGCCCGGGCGGCCCGCGACGGCACCGGACGGCCGGCGATCGCCACGGGGCCGGTCGTGCCGCCGGAGTTCCACACGTCCGGGGGGCGGGCGCATGACGCGGGCGGGCGGCCGGTGGTGCTCCTCTCGGGCGGGGCGTGGGGCGTCGGACCGGGGCTGCTCCGCACGGCCGGGGCGCTCGCCCGGCACGGGTTCGAGCCGGTGCTGCTGTGCGGGCGCGACGAGCGGCTGCGGCGGCGCGCCGAGCGGCTCCCGGGGGTGCGGGCACTCGGCTGGACGGACGACATGCCGGGCCTGATGGCGTCGGCGCGGGTCCTGGTCGACAACGCGGCGGGCCAGACGGCGGCGCAGGCCCTCGCGGCCGGTGTTCCCGTGGTCGGTTACCGGCCCATCGCCGGGCACGGTGCCGCGGGGGTGCGGGAGATGGCCGCCGAGGGGCTGACCACGTACGCCGGCGACCTGCCCGGCCTTTTGGCGGCCGTCGGCGAACTCGCCCGTCCGGGTGCCGCGCGGGAGCGGCGGGCGGCGGACGGCGCGGCGGTGTTCCGGACCGACGCCGCACGGCTGGTCGCCGGTCTGGCGGACCGCGCGGAGCTCAGGGGCTGACGTCAGCTCCGCGACGCCGACCGGTCGGCCAGCCACTTCTCGTGGGCGCGCGTCACCCGCTCCCACAGCACGGTCCGGTCGCCGGCGCCGAGCCCGTCCAGGTTCCGGCCGAAGACGTCCGTGAGCGCGGCGAACCACTCCTCCGCCGTGTCCAGCGGGCGCTCGGTGCGTCCGGAGGCGTCGACACGCGTCAGGACACGGCCCCGCAGCAGGTCGAGTCCCTTGGCGTCACGGCGCAGGGCGGTGAAGGCCGACAGGAACGGCGAGTCCGGCGCGGTGGACAGCCGTACGTGCTCCTCGGCGAAGTCGGCCATGGTGGCGGGCCGCGCGGCGAACTCCATGACCGGGAAGGAGCTGCCGGGGTCTTGGTGGAACGTCCATCCGCCGGGCTCGGTGACCGACGGTTCCATCCGGTACGTGAACGGGCCCTGCCGGTAGGTGCCCGGGCGCAGCGGCAGCGGTTCGTGCGGCCCGTCGCCGAGGCCGGTGTCGACGAACCAGGCTTCGCCGTCGACCCGTACCGTCAGTGCCAGGTGGTTGCCGTTGGCGCCCCGTCCCGAGGGGTCGTGGTGGACGCCTGCGACGTGGCGGGTGACGTCGTACCCGAGGGCCTCGAGCAGCGCGGCGAAGCCGCCGTTGAGGTGGAAGCAGTAACCGCCCTCTCCGGCGGCGAACCGGCGTACGGACAGGGCGGGTTCGATGCCGGGCGGCCGCCCGAGCTGGATGTCGACGTTCTCGTAGGGGACGCGTTCCAGATGGGCCCGCTGCAGCGCGCTCAGCGCCTCGGCGGAGGGGGCGCCGGGATCGGCGATGCCGAGGCGGGCCAGGTACGTGTCAAAGCCCTTCACGCTCATGGCCGTTCACCCTATCGGGGGCTGTCAGCGCAGGCCGAGGCAGGGCAGCCAGTCCCGGGGCGCGCCCCGGGCCGTGAGCAGGGCACTCAGCGCGCCCGGCGCGCCCACCAGCAGCCCGGCCGGCCAGGGTGTGGCGAGCGCGTCGGGGAGCCGGTCGCGCAGCCCGGCCCGGAGGCGGGCGCTCAGGGCGGCCGCCGCGGGCGCACGGGCGTGGCGGTCGAAGGCGTCGGCGACCGCCAGGACGCCCGCCGCGCCGTGGCACAGCCCGAGGAGGTCGTCCGGGCCCTCACCGAACAGGTGGAAGTCCTCGTCGTACCGTTCGGCGAGCGTGGTGAAGGCCCCCAGGGCCCGGTCGGCCGCCGCCCGGTCGCCCAGCGCGTCGGCGGCGTCCCACAGCGCCCAGGCGACGCCCGGCGTCCCATAGCACCAGGCCTGGCGCGGGTCGGCGCCCTTGGGCGGTGGGCCGTCGAGTCCGGCGCCCGGCCAGGTGCGCAGGCCGCGTTCGTCGACGTGGGACCGGGCGGCCAGCCAGCCGGTGGCGCGGCGCAGGGCCTCTGCCGTCCCGGGGTCGCCGGTGCGGCGGAGGGCGGCGGTGAGCGCGGTGACGACCCCGGCGACCCCGTGCCCCATGCCGGTGTTGACGCGTCCGTGCGTCCAGGACAGGTGCGGGTGATGCTCGTACTGCCCGGTGCGCAGACGGGGCAGGTCGTCGTGGTCGCAGAGAGCGGTGAGATGACGGGTCGCGGTGACGGGCGGCGGGGAGTCGGTGCCGGCGCACAGGGCCAGCAGGATGCCGGCGGGACCGGTGATGAGGTCGTAGTCGGGGAAGCCGACGTCCCTCGTCCGCCAGCCCGTGGCGACGGTGTCGCCGGTCAGGTGGTCGCGCAGCCGGTCCGCCGCGCGGTGCAGCACCGGGTGGAGCCGGGCGCCCAGCCGCAGTCCGACGAGCGTGCCGGCCAGGCCGCCGTCGTACAGCCCGGGGTGGCCGGGGCCGCGCCCCGCCGTCCTGGCCCAGAGGGCGACCGCGCGGCCCGCCGCGGTGACGGCCCCGGGGCCGCCGGTCTCGGCGACCAGGCGGGCGAGGACGGGAATGCCGGGGTCGCAGGGCGTGGCCGTCCACGGAGACCGCGCCGTCCACTTCTCCAGGTAGGTGACGGAGAGTTCGACGACCGGGTCGTGCGGGCTGTCCATCGGGGCTCCTCGCCGTACGGGGCCGGGGGTGGACGGAGCCGCCCGGACCTGCCGGGCGGCTCCTGGTGAGGCGGGGGCGCCGCGCGGGCGCGCCCGCCCGCGTCAGGCGCAGATGACCACGGTCGCGCAGACGATGATGGTGCAGACCTGGCTCATGGCCTGCGTCTGGGCCAGTTCCGTGTCGGTGATGCGCTCGTCGAGGTCGTCGATGAGGGCGTCGAGGTCGGTGAGTTCGATGGTTCCGGGCATGGTGGGTTCCCTTCTCCCGTCAGTGGGCGATGGCCGCCCCGGTGGTCCGCCCGCCCGATGCGGGCGGGCCACCGGGGACGTCTTGGGGGACGCCGTGCGCCAGGGCGTCGGCGGCGGCCGCGATGTCGTACGGAAGCCTCAGCAGCACCTGGGCGGCGACGGCGGCGCCACCGTGCAGCGGGTCCCGCAGCGGCAGGTCCGCGGGGGCCGGGAGCATCTCCTCGAAGAGCAGTTCGCCGCCGGGCCGCTGGGCGCACAGCCGGTCGACGACCGGTACGGCCGTCAGCGCCTCGAGGTCCACCGGGACGGGCTTCGCGCCCGGGGCCGTGCGGAGGAAGCCGTGCCGGGGCAGCCCGTGCGCGCTCCGCAGCAGCGCGAGGACGCGGACCTTGTGCAGGGCGTCGTCGCCCGGCCCCCACAGCCGCGTCCGGTCCAGTCGCCAGGTGGCCGGGGCGAGGACCAGTTCGCCGGCGGCGGTCAGCCGGGGCAGCCGCGTGTGTCCGGGCAGGGCACCGTCCAGGCCGTCCAGGCGCAGGAGGTGGGAGCCGGCCGGGTGACCGGCGGCGAGGAGCACCCGCAGCAGCAGGTCGTACGGCGGTGCGGGGGTGCGGGTGGCGTGGTGGACGGGCACGAGGCGCCGGCCGTCGGCCTCGGCGACGATCCGCGGACCGCTGCGGCGCACCGTGATGCGGTCCAGCGGGAGGTAGTGGGCGCCGCCGCCGGACCGCCCGTAGTACGGCGTCGGGTCGGGGTCGCCGGTCCACCACCTGGTCGTGACCGGGCGGCGCACCGCGTTGGCGGCGCGCTCGGCGAGCGGCGGTACGAGCAGTTCCACGAACCGTACGCCGGTGCGGCGTTCGACGGCCGCGAGGAAGGCGCGGTGGGCGTCGGCGTTGTGGTGGCCGCCGTACAGCGCGTGCAGACCGTCGGTGAACCGGGCGTCGAGCACGCCGGCGGCGGACGCGGTCTCCAGCACGGCCACCGGCCCGCCGCCCCGGATGGACGGCAGGGGGCGCAGCAGGCAGTCCAGGGGCCAGGGCGGCAGGGCGTCGTCGGCGGGCGGGGCGCCGAGGGCGTCCAGCAGCGCGTCGTCCACGTCGACGGGGCCCGGCCCGGGGGCGGCGGCGAGGTGGGCGAGAAGCCGTGCGTAGCCGGAGCCGGGGTCGGTGGGCACGGGCCAGCCCTGGTAGCGGTGCGGCCGTACGGTGGTGGCGGGACGCCGGCCGTTGTCCTTGCCGTTGCCGTCGTCGGCGTCGGCGTCGGCGTCGGCGAGAGGCAGCAGGGTGGCGAGGATCTCGCTGACCGGGCGGGGCTGTTCGGTGATCCCGGCGAGCTCGGGCGCCGGCGGCGGTGCGGTAGCGGTGTCCGCGTCGCGCAGGGCCGCGATCCGTGCCGCCACCCGCAGGCCTCGCCGTACGCGCTCGGCGGCCGCGGCGGGCACCGGGGCGACCGGGGCGCGGTACGAGTCCAGGAACCAGCCGCCGTCCGTGTCCTCGCACGGCCGGGGCAGGGCGCCCCTCGCCGTGGCCGCCTCGGGCGGCGTCCAGGCGCTGTACCGGAACCGGGGAGGGGCGCACACCTGGAGGAGCCCCACGGTGTGCAGGTGCTGCAGGAAGCCGCGCAGGACAGCCGGATCCGGGGCCTTGGCACCGCCCGCCATGCCGAGCAGGGTCTTCTCCAGCGTGCCCAGCGGGCACGGCCCTTCGGCGAGCAGGCGCAGGACGGTGTCCAGGACGCGGGTGCGACGCAGGACGACGTGGCGCAGCCTGCCGGGTTCACGCGGGTCGACGACGTAGGCCCGTACCGAGCACGGCGGTTCGGTGAAGTGCAGGGGCGCGGGCGCCAGCAGGGTGCCGGCCTCGGCGGTGCGCAGGTCGGGCGGGCCGGGGGGCCGTGAGCGGACGAGGTGGACGTTCTCCGTCGCGCCGGCGGCGAGGGCGCCGAGCGTGGTGCCGGGGGCGATCAGCAGGTCGCCGGGTGCCCCCGTGAGCAGCGGGGCGGTGGCGAGCTGCCCGGCCCAGCCCCTGGGGGTGGTCTTGGCGGCCGCCCGGCCGATGAGGCGCCAGACGCAGGCCGTGCGTTTGCGCAGGCTCCGGCCCGTCCAGGACTCGCCGCACGCCAAGCGCCGTTCGACGTCCGCGAGGAGCCCGGGCGCCGCGCTCTCCACGAGGTCCCGCAGCACGGGGTGGGTGCGGGTCAGGTCCCAGGCCAGCGCCGCCACCCGCCGGTGCCCGTCGGCCACCGCCCGCTCCAGCTCCGCCCGTTCGGTGTGGGCCCGCTCCGTCTCGTCCGCCAGCGCCCGGGCCTCGTCCACCAGTCCGGTCGTGACGGCGCGGCCCGACAGGCGGTCCAGCAGGTCCAGTTCGCGCGCGCCGGGCGCGTGGCCCGCGTGCAGGCGCCTGCGCAGCGCCAGTACCGCTCCGCGGTCGCCGGCCGCCAGGTCCGGGCGCGGCACCACGTCCGCTCCGAGCCGTTCGGCGAGGTCCCGTGCGCGGACGGTCCGCCCTTCCTCGGCGCGGGCGTGGTCCCGTACCCGGCCGAACAGGTCGGGGTCACCGGCGGACGTCCAGGCCGCGAGGGGCATTCCCGCGATCCGCAGCAGCACCGCCGCGCCCTCGCCCCCGCCCGGTCCGCTGTCCGTCCCTCCGGCTGTCCCCGGAACCGGGGTCCGCTCCCCGCCCATCTCAGCGGGCCCCCGCGCCGGACGCACCGGACACCCCCTGGAAGCCGGGTACATCCGGAGTGCCGGGCCCGTCCGGGGCGCGGGACCCGTCCGGGGCACCAGGTACGTCCGGGGCGCCAGGTACGACCGGAGCGCCGGGCCCGTTCGAGGCGCCGGGGACGTCCAGGACACCGGGTACGTTCGAGGCGCCGGGTACGTCCGAGGCACCCGGAGGACCGTCCGGGGCACCCGGAGGCCCGTCCGGGGCACCGGAGCAGACCGTGGCGCCGGTGGAGCCCGGCGCGCCCGCACGGGCCGCACGCGCCGCAGGGGCCGCAGGGGCCGCAGAGGTCGCGGCGTCGGCGGCGAGCGCTTCGGCGAGCAGGCTCTGACGGGCCAGCGAGAACCGGCCCCGGTTCCAGTGGAAGATGGCGTGGTGGGCGGCGGCCCGGCGGGGGCCGACGGTCGCGTCGCCCGCCTCGAAGTAGTCGGTCCGCCAGCGTGAGGCGGCCCGCCGCACGGCGTCCTGGTGACCGCGCAGGCCGGTCCGCCAGGCCTCCGGGAGGGTGGCGAGCTGTTCCTCGCAGGACAGGTTCCAGTACGCGCGGATCCCCTCGGCGGCCCGCTGCCGGGGCGTGTCGCGCAGGCCGTCGACGAGGCGGCGTCCGGTCTCCTCCCGTACGACTTCCCAGACTCCCCGGTGCTCCCAGCCCACCACGCCCAGGCCGTCCAGGGCCGCGCGCAGCAGGGTCAGTGACACCCGCCAGTCGGCGGGGGCCGGCGCCCCTCCCCCGTCCCGTGCCGCGTGGTGGTCCAGCCACGCCAGGGAGTCCGCGGTGAACAGAGCGTGGACGAGGGGCATGGCGCGCGGTCCGCCGAACAGGTAGCTCTCCGGCTCGTACACGCCTTCCGCCGGGCTCGTCCACGCGCCGTCACGGCGGTCGAAGCGGCGCAGGAGCTCGGCGCGCAGGGCCGCCGCGCCCGCCGGGCGGCCGGTGTGGAACCGGATGCGCAGACCGGGCGGCTTGTGCATGAAGAAGAAGTCGTTCGCCCAGCCGCAGCCGATGAGTTCGTGGGCGACCTCGGCGAGCCGCCGGTAGAGTGCCGGCCAGGCGTCCGGCCACGGTGCCAGATTGAGTTGGACCCAGCCGGTCTCCGGCAGGTCGTCGCGGAGTGCCCTGAGCCCGGCGGCGAGGAAGGTGCGTCGGGCCTCGGCGTACGCGGCGCCCTCCGCGGCGAGCGGCAGGACGCCGAGGGACGCGGTGCGCGCGTCCCGCAGGCAGTCGGCCAGCAGTCGCTCGACGTCCACCATGCGGTCTCCTCCAGGGATGTGTCGCTTCCTCCCAGTGGATGTCCGGGCCGTCGGCGCCCCAAAGCACGACAAAAGTTAGTCGTACTATCAACTGGGGTACGCGGGCGCGGTGTTGGCCACGCCGGGCCTACCGGCGCGCACGCCAGCGGGTTCTCGGAGGCCCGTCGGGCGCGAGAGCCGCAGGACGTCCCCGGCCGCCGGGCCGCAGGCCGCGGGCGAGGCAGAGGGTGACCGTGGCCGAGGCGGTGGCCATGACCGCCATCGCCGTGGCGGGCGAGGTGAGTTCGGCGGCGGTGCCCGCGAGGACGGCGCCCACACCCTGCATGGCGATCATGCCGGAGGTGTGCAGCCCGAGGGCGTGACCGCCGAGTCCGTCCGGCGTCAGGGCCATCAGACGCTCCTGGAGCAGCAGGCTCGCCGAGTAGCCGAGCGACGAGAGCGCGACGGCTGCCACCGCCACCGGCAGGGGCGGGCGGAGCGCGAGGAGCCCGTAGGGAGCGGCGAGCAGCAGGAGCAGCGGGACGGCGAGCCGCCGGCGGCACCGCGGTGGCAGGAACCTGCCGGTCATGATGTCGCCGGCCAGCATGCCGGCGGCGGCGGACGCGAAGAGGGTACCCGCGTCCTCGGGGGCATAGGCGACGAAGAGCGCTTCACAGCCCACGACCAGGCCGTTGGGCACCCACAGGGCGAGGTAGACGTACCGCCGGGGGCGGGAGGACCACAGGCGGGCGTTGTCACGCCACGTCGTGGCCACCGAGACGCGCCCGGTCGCCCGGGGCGGCCGGCGCGCGAGTCCGAAGCGGGCGACGGCGGCGGCCGCCCCGTACAGCGCGGCGCCGGTGAGCAGCGCACCGCGCGGCGACAGGACGGTGACGAGCAGGCCGCCGAGGGCGAACCCGCAGATCTGCATGACGCCCGTGGACATGTTGAGCAGGGAACGACCGAGCAGATAGCCGTCCTTGGCGACGATCTCGTGGAGAAGCCCGTAACGCACTCCGCCACCCAGCGACGCGAGGACACCGAGCCCGGCGAGGACGGCGAAGACCGCCCACACCGGAAGCGCGGGGATCGCCTGGGCGGCGGTGCCGAGGGCGAACAGGACGGCGAGGCCGGTGATCGTGGCGCGCGGGGGGAGCCGGTCGGCGGCCGACAGCAGCGTCGTCGCACCGACGACCTGGGCGAGCGCCGGGCCGAACATCGCGAGCGCGGACAGCAACGCCGAGCCGGTCGCCCGGTGGACGAGGGTGCCCAGCGCCAGCCCGCTGACGGTCTGGGCCGCCACCTGCGCGGCGGAGGCGAGGAAGAGGGGGGTGAATTCCGGTGTGCGGAAGAGATCCCGGTAGGTACGCATGGACGGAGTCTCGGAGGCCGCTCGGTGGGGGCGTTACTGTTTCGCCCCTGTGCGAAAGGTGGGGGTGGCATGGGATGGTGGCAGGTCAACGCCGACACGCTGGCCGGGAGCCGGTTCGTGGTGTCGCCGCTCGCCGAGGCCGTCTCGTGCCTGAAGACGCTGGAGCGCGGTACGGCCGCACACCCGGGTGAACAGGGGTGGCTCGACGCCCACGTGCCGCTCTACCGTGAGCGGCTGGCCGGCGACCCCGTCACGGCGCTGCTCGTCCGGGCGGCTCTGGGGCGCACGTGGAACGCGGACTTCGTCACGCCCACCCCCGACGGCGAGGGCACGGGTGACTTCGAGGAGGAGCTGGAGCGGATCCGCACCTGGCCGCCGGAGGTCGCCCGCGCGGATCTGACCGTGTCGCTGGGCGGGCCGCTCCCTGCCCTGCTGCACCGTCACGACCTGCCGGAGCGTATGGCCCGGCTGGTGGAGTGGGTGTGGACGCGCACGGTCCTGCCCGAGTGGCCGAGACGGCGGCGGATCCTGGAGGCCGATGTCGTGGCGCGTACCGCCCGGTTGAGCCGGGGCGGCTGGGCGGGCGCGCTGGACGACATGCGCTCGGGGATGCGCTGGCTAGGCGGGGACCGGCTCCAGGTCAACAAGCACCCGTACCCGCCACGGGAGATCTCCGGTGCACGGCTGATGTTCGTGCCGGTGACGCCCCGCGAGGGCTGGTGTTCGTGGGACGCGCCGCACCGGTACGCCGTGGTGTACCCGTGCGCGGGTCCCTTGGCCGGCGGTGACGGACCGGCGGTGGCCGTGCCGGAGGCGCTGGGCGCGCTGCTGGGGGCGGCGCGGGCGCGGGTGCTCGTCCTGCTGGACACGCCGAAGAGCACCACGCAGCTGGTGGCGCTGACCGGGCAGGGCCTGGGCTCGGTGGGCCGCCACCTGAAGGTGCTGCTGGACGCCCGGCTGGTGCGGCACCGGCGGGCCGGGCGGGCGGTGCTCTACTACCGTTCGGAGGCGGGCGAGACGCTGGTACGGGCCCAGGGCGGCGAGTGAGGCGCGGACCGGGTGTCGGGTCGTGGCCGGGCCGCCCTTGACGCGGGCGCTGAGGGGGCCGCCGCCCTCGACGAGGGCGCGGATGGGGCCGGCGAGGCCCTTCGGCAGGGGGAGCGGTCCGGCTCGGGAGACGGGGACCTGCGGGCGGCGAGTGGCGGGCGACGGGCGGCGGGCGGCAAGTGGCGGGCGACGGACCGGGGGTCAGGGTGGTGGCGGCATCACCGGTGGCGGTCGCGAACGGACCGGGTCCGATCCGGCCGGGGCGGCCGGGCACGGATCCGGTCGTCAGCCCGGGCGGGCCTCCGAGGAGCTGAGCAGCGCGTAGGCGGTCGGGACGAGGCTGTCCTTGCGGCTGTAGCGGCGGGTGGAGAGGGCGACGAGCGCGGTGCCGCTGTCGGGGCGGAAGCCGAGGAAGGCGGTCTGGCCGCTGGTGGCCCCGATGTGGAAGTACATGGTTCCGCCCTCGGCCGGGTGGTGGAACCAGGTCAGGGAGTGGGTGTGCACGTGCCCGAAACCGCGGCGCAGCAGGGGGCGGCGTACCTCCAGCAGGGCGGCGGTCAGCGGGGAGCCGTCGGGGCGCAGGTGCGCCTCGAGGAAGGTGAGCAGGTCGTGCGGGGTGGCCCGGATCGCGCCCGCCGCCGCGAAGCCGCCGATGCGCAGGGGCGGGGTGGGGGTGGTGCCGTCCTCCCGGTGGCCGGTGGCGTCGGTGCCGGGGCCGGTGGGATGGAGCGCGGTGTCGCCGAGCCGGAGGGGACGCAGTACGCGGTCGGTGAGGAGCCGTTCCCAGGGGGTGCCGGTGGCCACGGCGAGGGTGTGTCCGAGGACCGCGACCGCGAAGTTGGAGTAGCGCCACCGGGTGCCGGGGCGGTACCGGAGGCGGGCGCGGAAGAAGGCGCGGACGACGCGTTCGGGCGGGTAGTGGGCGTAGGGGTTGGTGGACCAGCGGGGCAGTGCCTGGGGGTAGAAGTCCGCGGGCAGCGGGGGCAGTCCGGAGGTGTGGGTGATCAGGTGTGTCAGGGTCACGGGGTGCCGTCCCGGTGGCCTCGCCGGGTCGAGGAGGGAGGCGGCCGGATCGTTGCCGGTCAGGGCGCCGGAGGTGATGAGGTCGGCCAGCAGCAGGCCGGTGAAGGTCTTGGACGCCGAGCCGATCTCGTACCGCAGCCTCTCGCGCGGTACGGGCGCGGGCGGCGCGGTGCCGCCCGCGCGGACGGTCCGGCGGCCATGCCGGGAGAGGGCGAAGACGACGTCGGGCGCGGCCACGGCCCGTACGGCCTCGTCGAGGAGTTCCGCGTCGTCGCGGTCCTGCCCGTCATGGGGGCCGGGTCGGCTCATGCGGGCGCCTCGGCGGTGAGCCGCTCCAGGGCGCGTGATGTGGCCAGCGCCGAGGCGAAAGCCGCGACGAGGGTGGAGTGGTACACGATGTCGAAGACGTCCTCGGGGTCGCCCTCCGGCATCGGGCCGAGGGCGGGCATGGCGCCGTCCGCTTGCTGGACCGCGGCGAAGCCCTCCCAGGCGGCGGCGTCGAACGTGGGGGCGGGCAGGCAGGCGTCGACGACGAGCAACTCGCCGAGCAGGTCCCAGCGTTCCAGATCCAGCCAGTCGTCGAGCCAGGCCGGCAGCCACAGCGCGAGATGTCCGGCGACGGCGGGCGGCAGGCCGCCGGGGTTCTCTCCCCAGTCGGTGAGGTGGAAGACGGTGTGGGTGATGTCGTACGCCGTGTGGGGGCTGACCGTCCAGGGCTCCGGCGTGCGGCCGAGCCAGGTGCGGGAGAGCGCCTCGTCCTCGGGCAGGCTCGGTGCCAGCCCGAAGCGGCGTTCGAAGGCGCTCAGGCCGAGGCGCCGGACGGGCTGTACCTCGAGGGCGGCCCAGCCGGTGAGCCGGTGGTTGATCCGGATGGCGCGTTCCAGCTCGGGCTGGCTGTAGCCGAGCTCCCGGAAGGGGACGTACACCTCGAAGGGGATGGGGGACGTCGGCTCGATGCGCTGACCGCGCACCAGCATCCGGCCGCCGTCCAGGACTTCGCGCCAGGCGTGGTCGAGGAGCCGGCGGGCGAGGTCGGCCTGGCGGGAGCCCGCCACCCCTTCGCGGAAGAGGACCTTGCAGATCACGGCCAGTTCGCCGACCGGCTTGAAGCGCTCCAGGAAGCCGATCGCCGGGTCGACGTCCGGTTCCAGCCGGAACCCGTCGCGGTGCGCGTAGAGCCATTCGATGGCGCCCACGCCGACGGTGTGGACGAGGCGGGTACTGGCGGCTGTCATGCCGGCACTCCTGGATGAGGTCGGTCGGTGTCCCGGCCGTCTGGCCGGCGGGCGGCGGTCAGGGTGGCGGCGAAGGCCGCGACCAGCGTGGAGTGGTAGCAGTTGGCGAAGACCCGCAGGACGTCCTCACCACGCGGCCCGCGTCCCATCTCCGTCAGGGCGCCCGTACCGTCCTGGGCCTCGGCCACCGCCGCCCAGGCGTCCTCGGTGAGTTCGGGCGCGGGGGGCCGGGGCAGACTCGCCGCGACGGCGAGCAGTTCGCAGCACAGGTCCCAGTGCGAGGTCTCCACGCAGCTGTCGAGCCAGGCGGGGAGCCAGGTGACCAGGTAGTCCGCGATGTCCTCCGGTACACCGTGCACGTCGTGCCCCCAGTCCGTCAGGTGGAACACGACGTGGGTGAGGGTGTACCCGGCGGTGCGCTCGAACGTCCACGGCTCGGGGAGGCCGCCCAGCCAGGTGCGCCGCAGGGCGCCGGGGGCCGCCTCGTGCGGGGTGAGGCCCGAGCGCCGCTCGGAGTTGAGGATGCTCAGCAGCCGGTTGGGCAGCAGTTCGGTCGTGCGCCAGCTGCGGGTGCGCACGAGGTGGGCGGTGAAGTCCTCGTACGCGGGGTGGCGCAGGCCGCCCGAGGCGAACGCGGCGTACACCTCCAGGGGGTACGTCGCGCACGGTTCGAGCCGTTGCAGGTCGAGGAAGAGGGCCCCTTGGCGGGTCTCGCGCCAGGCGTGCTCCAGCAGGTCGGTGGCGGTGTCGTGGAGGAAGGTCCCGGGCCGGGTGCGACGGCGGACGCAGACGCACGTCTGGGCGAGCTCGCCCAGCGGTTTCCAGGAGGTGTTGACGTCGGCGTCCGGCTCCAGGGCGTCGTCACCGAGCCGGAAGCCGGCGCGGTTGGCGGACAGCCAGCCGAGCGCGGCCTCGGCCACCCGGCGCACGTCGACGGTGGTCGTGCCCGCCGTCGTAGCGGTCACAGCGGGACTCCGGCCCGCAGGTGCCGTGCCACGTGCAGGTGGATCGCCACCTGCGGGTCCTCGCCGCCCATGTGCGCCACGAACTCCAGCCCGGCGTCCAGGCCGAGCGTCTCCGGTACGTCGTCGAGGACGGCCAGCCAGCGTCCGGCACCGGCGGCCTGGAGCCAGCCGCGGCGTCGTACCGCGCGGACGAAGCCGCGCGCGACGTCGACGGTGCGTCGGCCCGCGACGCGGCCGACCGCGTTGTCGTGGCCGGGCACCGCGAGCGCGGCCAGCAGGGCGAGGTGGTGCGTCAGACCCTGCCAGGGAAGGCCCTCCAGCCAGGTGGCGTCGTCCGGTTCGGCGTCCCGCGGGGACGCCTCGGCGGGCGGGGCGCCCAGGTCGCGGAGGGTGCGGGTCATGGCCCAGTGGCTCCAGCGCGACGTGGCGGAGGACGTGGGCCCGGGTGGGTAGGCGAGCACCGCCTTCTCGCACACCGCCAGGTCGGAGGGGGCGGGAGGGGTGCGGTGGAGGACGCTCGGCAGCAGGACGTCCGCCCCCAAGACGCGTACCGCGGCGAGGCCGAGGTCGTCGTCCCCGATGGTGACCGCCGGACCGGCGGAGACCTGGGTGTGGTCCCCGCTCGTGAGAGCGGAGACCACTTGGGTGGCGAGCTCCCGCACCGCGCCCGTCAGGGGCGTCGAAGTGCTGGAGTGCTCCATTCAGCTGCCCTTCAGCCCTTCTTCGGCCGCGGCGCCGGGGGCGCCAACAGCAGCTTGCCGGCGCCGGCTTCCAGGGCCAGCGCCGCGCATTCACGCGTGTCGCGGTAGAAGCCCTGGGCCTCACCGGGGTTGAGGACCGCTTCGATGTCGCTGTCCGCGACCCTTGTACGGTCCCGGAGCTCACGTTCGGTCGAGGTCATACCACCATCCCCTTACGCGGATAGGAATACCTTCTTCCACTTCCCAGTGGAACCCAGTCCGCCATGGGGTGCAAACGGCGGAGAGGCTCTCCCGCGCCCTCCCGGCGAACCGCCGTCCGCGACTCGGCCGCGAGGCGGGCGGTCAGCCGGTCCGTCCGCCGGGACCGGGGCGGTGGGAAGGGACGGCTCGCCACGGATGGAGCAAGCGGGTGCTCCGGTCCCTCCACCGCGCTTCACCGCGCCGCGTCCGGCGCGGCAACGGCACCGGAATCCGGCCGGACAGGGAGCGGCCTCCGCCCGTGGGAGCGGAGGCCGTGGTGAGTGGGAAGGCGTACGCGCCACGGCCGCCCGAGGGCTCCAAGCGCCGTCCTCCCCTGTTCAGTTGCCCGTTCAACCCTTCTTCGGCCGCGGCGTCGGGGGCGACAACAGCAGCTTGCCCGCGCCCGCCTCGAGGGCCAGGATCCCGCATTCACGGGTGTCGCGGTAAAAACCTTCGGCTTCGCCCGGGTTGAGAGCGGCTTCGATCTCGCTCTCCCCGACCTTCGTACGGTCCCGGAGTTCAGGCTCGATGGACGTCATGCCACCATCCCTTCGTGCGGAAAGGAATACTTGCTTCCACTTCCAGTGGACCGCACTCCGCCAGAGGGCGCAAATGGCGGAAATCGTTTCTTGTGGTACAAAACGCTCGCAGCCGTTGACCGGTGGTGGGCGGCGTGGGGCGCGGGTCGCCCATCTGCTCATCCCGGATGGCGCAATTGGCGTGATTGCCCATTAGATGGTGCAAACCGCGCGCCCAGTCGGCGCACGACGACCGACACGGTGTGTGCCTCACCGGAGTCCGGCGAACGGAGCCACGCCATGACAACCGATGACCCCACAACTCGCCCCGCGGCAGCGGCCCCTGACCGGGCGAAGCCGCCCCACCCGCCCGACCGGCCCGGCACCGCCGGTGTGCCCGTCGACGCGGCGCACACGGAGGCGCCGCCGTTCGGCACGGTGCCCGTCGACGCGGCACACGCCGAGGCCGTACGCCTGGGAGCGGCGCCGCCCGCGCCGCCCGCACCCCCGGCGGGAACGACGCACACGAACGGCACGTACACGCAGGTGGCGCCCCCCGCGCCCCCCACGGCATCCACGAACGGCGCGCCCGCGCCCGCTCCGGCGCCCGCCCCGGCGCCCGGGGCCGACGACGCGGCGCGGACCGACGCCGCCGGGTACGCCCCGCCCGCGCCCGCCACGGCCGACGCCCCGGGCGCCGGCCCGGACGAAGCCGTGTACCGCGTGGGCGCGCGCCCGGAACGGGCGTACCCGCAGGCGGCGTACCCCGAGCCCGCGCACCCCGGGACCACGTACCGCGACGCCGCCGCCGTGGAGCGCCCCGCCGCGGAGGCGGCGCCCGTTGACGGCGCGCCGGCCGGCGACGGGACGACGGCCGACCCGGCGGGTGACGGCACGGGCACCGGCACCGCACCGGCCGGCGAGGCGCCCGACGACACGACGTACCGCGAAGCGGCACCCGGCGACACGGCGTCCGGCGACGCGGCCCCCACCGAGGGGGCACCGGCGGAGGGCGCCGCCCCCGACGCGGACTCCGCCGCCGCGGTCGACGCCGCGCTGGTCGACGCCGTCCTCGGCGAGACGGCGGGTACGGGCGCGGACGACGAGGACAGTGACGAGCGCATACGGACACTGATCTGGACCGCGGCCACGTACCGCCCGCTGGAGGAGGTCGCCGCTCTGGTGACCCAGCTCAAGAACACCAAGGCCGTCGACAGCCCCGCCGACGAGGCGCTGCGTGCCGCCGCGGTCGCGCGGCCCCTGGAAGAGGTCCGGCAGTTGGTCGCCATGCTCAACGCGGCGGGCCACACGCTCGACGACAGCGACACGACGCTGCGCGCCGCGGCCGTCGGCAGGCCCATCGAGGACGTCGTCCAGCTGGTGAGCATCCTCGGCACCGCCGACGGTGAGCCCCCGCTGGTGCCACCGGGCGTGGCGCCCGGAACGACGCCCGACGCGGCGCCGTCCGGCCCCCTCCCGTCGGTACCCGAGAACCCGCGCGTCCGCCCGCCCCGGTCCGTTTCGGCCACCGCGGCACCGGCACCGGAGACCAAGGTCCTCGACCACGAGCCGGCCGCCGGTGACGACGCTCCGACGTCACGCTCCGCGCTCCGCTGGCCCGCGGCGGCGGCCCTGTTCGCCTGCGGCATCCTCCACCTGCCCACGAACCTCGCCGGTCTGCGGTCCGGTGGGTACTCGGACGCCATGGCCCTCGTCGTCACCGTGGTGTGCCTGGTACTCGGTGAGTGGCTGATCGTGCGCGACTCCGCCCGCGTGTGGGGCTCCGCGGCCGCGGTGTCCGTGGGTGTGGTGGCGCTCCACGGGATGGCGGGGAGCAGCGGGTTCACCCTGCTGGAGAGCAGCCTGGGACGGTCGTGGGCATGGTCGGGCGCCGCGGCGGTGACGTGCGCGATGTTCACGGCGCTCCTGGCCGGTTCGGCGCTGATGCGCAGGCAGAGAGAGCCCGACGCGACCAACGGCACATGACGGGCTCCGCCCTCAGCGGGCCACCGTCACGACGGGAGCCGCTCGGTGAGCGGCTCCCGTCGCCGTTCTGCCCGCCGCCGCCCGTGCCCGCCGCCACCCGTGCCCGGCGCCGCCCTGCCCGTGGCCCCCGTGCCCGTGCCGCGTCCACGTGCCGCGTCCACGTGCCGACCGCCGGCATGTGCCGCCATCTCCGTGCCGGCGCGGCTGCCCGCGCCTGAGCCGTTCAGAGCGAACACCGTGCTGACGCGGCCCGGTTGACCGACGCCTGGAAGGGAGACCCCTGAGCCCCGGTGCCGAGCGGGTGGTGTCGAGCACCTCGGCGTAACGCCCGCGGATCGCGGCCGCCGGCCCCTGCGGCCGACCCGGCGAACCGCACCGCACGGTCCGTTGGCGTCCATCGCTTTCCGCCGCGCCACCGGCGCCTCGTCCACGCATCCATGCTCCACGCCCCCGGAGGCTCGCCGTGCCGCCCGGCCGCCGTCCACGGGCGGTGCCGCACCGGGCGACCCCGAAGGGCCCGGGCCCGCCCGCCGGCGGCGCCTCGCACCGTACGGCCGTGAACGGGACGGCCCAGGCGCGCGCCACCGGCCTTGCCGTACTGCCGCACCGTTTCCCCGGCGGACCGGGAAGGGAAGCGATGTCGTAGCCGACCACGCCGGAAGGGCACCGTATGACGACCTCCGTGCACGGCCCCGCAGAGGAGGCGGCGGGGCCCTCGGGGCCAATCGAGCCGCCGCGCTCGCGCCGAGCGCTCGTCGCGGGCTCGGTGGGGAACTTCATCGAGTGGTACGAGTTCGGGGTCTACGGCTACTTCGCCACGGTCATCGCCGCCACCTTCTTCACCCCGGAGGGCGGAAGCGACGCGGAGGCGCTGGTCAGGACGTACGCGTCGTTCGCGTTGGCGTTCTTCTTCCGGCCGGTGGGCGCGGCGCTCTTCGGCCGGCTCGGCGACCGCGCCGGGCGGCGCCCCACCCTGATCCTGGTGGTGCTGCTGATGACGGCGGCCACCACCCTGATCGGTCTCCTTCCCTCGTACGCCACGATCGGCGCCGCGGCGCCCTGGTTGCTGACACTGCTGCGGATCGTGCAAGGCCTGTCGGCCGGTGGGGAGTTCGGCGGTGCCGTGTCCCTCATGACGGAGTTCGCCCCACCGGGCAGGCGCGGCCTGTACGGGGCGTGGCAGTCCTTCACGGTGGCCCTGGGCCTGCTCGGCGGGGCCGCGGTGGCGGCGGGGCTCGCCACCGTACTGAGCGAGGCGCAGCTGGGGTCCTGGGGGTGGCGGGTGCCGTTCCTGCTGACGCTGCCCATGGGCCTGGGCGCGCTGTGGCTGCGGCTCCGGCTGGAGGAGTCACCGTCGTTCCGGCGCCCGCCGGGAGCACCGGTCGCCGTCGGCGCGCGGACGGCGGAACCGGGCCGCACGGCACCGGGGGCGGCGGGCGGACGGCGGCGCGGTCACGGACCGGCGGAACCGGCGGAACCGCACACGGTGCGTGCGTCCGCGCGGGAGACGGTGCGGGCGATCGCGCTGGGCGTGGGGCGGCTGATGGGCTGGTCGGCGGCCGGGTACACCTTCCTGGTCGTACTGCCGTCGTACCTGCAGAGCGTCCTGGACGCCTCGTTCCGGCAGGCGCTGACCGCCACCGTCCTCGCCAACGCGGGCTTCGCCGCGGCGATCCTCCCGGCGGGGGCGCTGAGCGACCGGGTGGGCCGGCGCCCGGTGATGGTCTCCGGCGCGGTGGTGGCCGCGCTGGCGGCGTTCCCGCTGCTGGACCTGTTGCGGGATCCCGCGGCCCCGACGGCGGCGAAGGGCCTCGCCGTGTGCGCCGCGGGGGCGGTCGTCGGGCTGATGGCGGGGCCGGGGCCGGCGATGCTCGCCGAGATGTTCCCCACCCGGGTGCGGTACACCGGCCTGGGTCTGGCGTACGCGCTGTCCAACGCGGTCTTCGCGGGCTGTGCGGGGCTCGTCATCACAGCGGCCGTCGAACGGACGGGCGAGGCGGACATCCCCGCCTACTACGTGGCCGTCACGTGCGCGGTCAGCGCCCTGGCCCTGGCCACCCTGCGGGGCGGGGACCACCGCCGCGCGCTGCGCGACTGAGACGAGGAGGGCCATGCGGGTCATCGGGCTGATGTCGGGGACGTCGTACGACGCGGTCGACGCCGCGGCCGCCGACCTCTCGCTGGAGGCGGACACGCTCGTCCTGACGCCCCTCGGCATGGCGAGCGCGCCCTACCCCGGTGAGGTGCGTGCCGCCCTGGCCGCGGCCCTGCCGCCGGCGGTCACCACCATGGAGCAGGTGTGCCGGCTGGACACCCGCGTGGGCCAGGCCTTCGCGTCCCTCGCCGTACGGGCCGACGAGGAGCTGTGCGGCGGGCGCGCCGACCTCATCGTCTCGCACGGGCAGACCGTGTACCACTGGTGCGAGGACGGTACGGTGCACGGCACCCTCCAGCTCGGCGAGCCGGCCTGGATCGCCGAGGCGACCGGCCGTCCCGTCGTGTCCGGCCTCCGCACCCGCGACGTCGCCGCCGGCGGCCAGGGTGCTCCGCTCGTGAGCATCGTGGACCTCCTGTGGCTGCGCGGGCGCCCCGGCGTGCCGGTGGCCCTCAACCTCGGCGGCATCGCGAACATCACGGTGGCCGCCGGATCCGGCCCCCCGGCCGCGTTCGACACCGGGCCGGCGAACGCGCTGATCGACGCCGCCGTGCACCACCTCACCGGCGGCAGGCTCGGCTACGACGAGGACGGCGCCCTGGCCGGCCGGGGCCGGGTCGACGAGGCGCTGCTGCGGCGGTTGCTGGACGATCCGTACTACGCGCAGCCGCCGCCCAGGACCACCGGGAAGGAACGGTTCCACCTGCCCTATCTGCGGGCCGCCCTGGCCGGGCACGAGGCGCTGCCCGCCGAGGACGTCGTCGCCACCCTCACCCGGCTCACCGCCCGGACCGTGGCCGACGCCGCCCGCTCGGTGCGCGCGACGGAGGTGTTCGCCTCGGGCGGCGGCACCCGCAACCCGGTGCTGATGGCCATGCTCCGTACGGAACTCGGCGGCGTGCCCCTGCGCGGCTCCGGCGACCTGGGGCTGCCGTCGGCCGCCAAGGAGGCGTACGCCTTCGCCGTGCTCGGTTTCCTGACCGTCCATGGGCTCGCCGGGACGGTCCCGGCATGCACCGGTGCCCGGCACGCGAGCGTCCTCGGCTCGCTCACGCCGGGCTGGCGCGGGCTGCGCCTGCCGGAGCCGGCCACCGCCGCGCCCGTCCGGCTTCGAGTGTCAGGCAATTGACGCCAATTTACGGCGATCTGTTTCGACCCCTCCCCTCGCGGCGACCCGAAGAGGACGAACCATTCGACGGATTGGGAGACTTCCATGAGTGACTGGCGCCAGCAGGCGGTGTGCCGCGACGAGGACCCGGACCTCTTCTTCCCGATCGGGAACACGGGCCCGGCGGTTCTCCAGGCGGAGGACGCGAAGGCCGTGTGCCGTCGCTGCCCGGTGCGGGAGCCGTGCCTGGAGTGGGCGCTGGAGTCCGGCCAGGAGGCGGGCGTCTGGGGCGCCACCACCGAGGACGAGCGGCGCGCCCTGAAGCGCCGCCGCGCCGCACGCCGGGTCTCCCAGGGCGCCGGGAGGCGGTGACCGCGGGCACCGGCGGTCGGCGTGCCGCTGCCGGATCCGCAGGGGCGCCGGTGAACGGGGCGTGGCCGGCGCCGTACCTCGCCACCGCGAACGGCCCGTGCCGCGGCCCGGGGCTCATCGCCCACGTCGCCGGTGAACGGCGCGGGGACCGCGTGGCGTCTGTGACGCCGCCCCTTCTGGTCGCGTAGGAGTCCGGGAGCGCTCGTCGCCGTACAGACGGTTCACCGCTCCACACCGGCTCGATGATCCGGGCCCTCACCGTTCCGGGTGAGGGCCCGGATCATCGAGCCGGTGTGGTCGTCCTGGCGGCGGGACTCGTTCCGCGCCCGGGCGGCGGCCGGTGCCACGGCGAAGGCGGACGGCCCGCTCAGTCAGGTCGGCCCGGTCAGCCCGGTCAGCCCGGTCAGCCCGGTCAGCCGCCAGGGAGTCCCGCATCCGGGACCTCACATGCCGCTCCACCGTGCGTGCGCGGCACGGTCCGGCCGCGAGTCCTTCCTGGTTCAAGTCCAGCGAACGGAGGCGGCGGCGCGACCGTCGGCTACGGTGCCGTCGCGCTGCGCTGTCGGGACTACCCAGGGAACACCTGACCGGTTTACGGTGGTGTGACCAGAAGCGGCCGCCCTTTCCGAGCGGTGGCCCGCACCGGCTACTGATCCGGAACCCCATGCTCAGCATCCGCACCGCTTCCGCCGCGCTCACGAGCGCCCTCGTCGTCGCGCTCGTCGGCTGCGCCACCGGGGGCAGCGGTGCCGCCGAGCGCCCCATGGCGGCGGCCCCCGTCCCCGGCACGCCCACCGCCGTGGTCGTGGCCGATCCAGCGCCCGCGGCCCCCGCCCCGACGCCCGCCGCGCCCTCCGTGTCCGTCGCGCCCTCACCCGAGCCGCCGCCCGGTGAGACGGCCCGCACGCAGGCCGCCGTGCTGGCCATCCCGGACATCGGCGTCAAGGATCTGCGGGTCGTGCCGTACGAGGGGACGACCGACGACTGGCCGGGCACGAGGATCCAGAACCGTGGCGTGGCGGCCAGCCCGTACGGTCCCGAGGGCGGCGTGGGGCCGGGTGAGATCGGCAACTACCTGGTCACGGCCCACCGCCTCTCCTCCGGCGGCCCGCTGCGCGACCTGCCGGCCCTGGAGGTGGGCGACTCGGTCTTCGTGACCTCGGGCGGCACGGTCCACGAGTACCGGATCACCGAGACCCGCAAGACGTCCTTCCGTTCCGCGGCCTCCCTCGCCGAGCAGCGTGCCGCCGTTCCGGGCAAGCCCGGCGAGCGGCCGGCCAAGGCCATAATCACCGTCTCCACGTGCGCGACGCCGGAGGACGACGCGGCCGGGAACTTCTGGCGGGACGACAGGGGCAATCCCGAGCACCGGATCGACAAGGTCGGCGTGCTGGTGTCATCGAAGGAGACGCAGGGGCAGTGACTTCAGGCCGTTGATGAAGTGGGACACCAGTCGCCGGGGCGGCGCGGCGGGCTCGTAGGGCGGCAGGACGCGCAGCGCCTGCTCATGGAGGACCCGCAGCTGGAGCCGGGCGAAGTGCGCGCCCAGGCAGACGTGCGGGCCGTCGCCGAACGACACGTGCGGATTCGGGGAACGGGCCAGGTCCAGGCGGTGCGGGTCGGTGAAGACCCGCTCGTCGTGGTTGGCCGAGGCATGGAAGACGACCACCTTGTCGCCCCTGCGCACCCGCCGGCCGCGCAGGACGCGGTCCTCGGCCGCCGTGCGGCGGAAGTGCAGCACGGGCGGGTGGAACCGCAGCAGCTCCTCGACGGCGGTGGCGACGCCGAACCGCCCCGAGCGCAGTCCCCGCTGCTCCTCCGGGTGCGCGGCGAGGGCGAGGAGCCCACCGGGGGCGGCGCTGCGGACGGTGTCGTTCCCGGCGACCGTCAGCAGGAAGAAGAACATCTCCAGCTCGCCCTCGGACAGATCGGCGTGCGCGAGGGAGGTGAGGACGTCGTCGCCGGGGTGGTCCCGCTTGTACGCGGCGAGGTCCTGGGCGTAGCCGAACATCTCCTTGAGCATGGCGGGCGAACGCGGGTTGACGGGCGTGCCGTCCGGACCGGGCACCGGGGGCTCGTCCGGGTCCTGGTACGCGATGACGCGCTCGGTCCAGGTGAGCAGCAGCTCCCGGTCGCCCGCCGGCACACCGAGCAGGTCGGTGAGGTTGAGCAGGGCGTACTCGTCGGTGACGGTGCGGACGGCGTCGACGGTGCCGTCGCCGTCGCGGGCGGCGGAGTACGCGGCGGTGAGCAGGTCCCGGGCCCTGGTCGTGGCGGCGGCCTCGAAGCGCTCGACGCGCGCGGGTGTGAACGCTCGGCTGACCAGGCGCCGGAGCCTGCCGTGGGCGGGCGGGTCCTGGTTGAGCATCATGCGGCGGATGAACGGCAGGTCGGCCGGGTCGGGGTTGCGGATCTGCGTGGCTCCCAGGCACGAGGAGAAGCCGCGGGCGTCCTTGAGGACCCGTACGACGTCGCTGTGCCGGGTCACCGCCCAGAAGCCGGGCCCGGCGGGCCAGCCCAGCACCTCGTGCTCGTCCTGCCAGGCCACCGGGTGCCGGTCGCGCAGTTCGCGGTAGGCGTCGTGCGGGATCCCGCGCGCGTACAGCCGGGGGTCGAAGACGTCGGGCACCGGCCGCGGCGGGACGGTCACGCCGGTCCGTCCGCGCGAAGGAAGTCCTCGACGACCCGGATGAGCTCCAGGGGCGTCTCGTCCATCGCGTAGTGGCCCGCGAGGGGCAGTTCGGTGACCCGGCCCTTGGGGTAGCAGCGCAGCCAGGTGTGCCGCATCAGTTCGGCGCCGAGCGCCGGGTCGAGCGCCCCGACGACCGCGAGGGCGGGTACGTCGCTGCCGGCGACCTCGGCGTGGAAGTCCTCGCACGCCCAGGAGTCGAGCCAGGCGCGGAACGCCGTGGGGTCGCTGCGGTCCAGGGAGCGGCGCACCATACGGTCGAGCCAGGCGGCCGGCCGGTTACCGCCGGTGGTGACGTCGATGATGGCGCGGCGGTTGGCGGGGTTCCCGGCGGCCCCGGCGAACAGTTCCCACTGCTCCGGCGGCATCAGCAGCCCGCCCGCCGGGACCGGCGAGACGCCGACGAGCCTGCGGACCCTGCCCGGCGCGGCGGCCAGGACACGCTGGGCGACGCTGCCGCCCATCGAGTGCCCGACGACGGAGAAGCGCTCCCAGCCGAGCCGGTCGGCCAGGGCGAGCAGGTCCGCGGCCGCCTGGGTGGTGGTGTACGGGCCGGGGGCGTCCTTCGCCTCGCCGTAGCCGCGCAGATCCACGAGGGCATAGCTGAGCGCGTCGCCGTCGAGATCGGCGAGGAGGGGCGCGTAGGCGGCGCGGTCGGCGAGCCAGCCGTGGACGGCGAGGACGCGGTGGGGTCCGTCGCCGATCCGCTGGTGGGGCAGGAGGAAGGGTGCCACGGGCGCTCCGATCGAGGGGGACGGCCGGTCGCGTTCACCTTGGCCCGCTCCCGGCCCCGCCACAAGACCGCCCCTTCCTGGCGGCGGGTCGGCATGCCCGCGCGGCCCGCCCGCCGGTCGTGCCCCGCCGGGCCCGGGGGACGGGCGGGGGTGGTCCGCGTGCCGCGCGGCGGGCCCCGCTTCGGGGCCTTGCCGCCTGCGGCGGGGGAAGACCGCTCCGGGTGGCGATCACCTCCGCCGGGGCCCCGCCCGCGACCGTCCGGAGCCGTGGCCGGACCACGGCCGCGCACCGCCTGGCCGTACGCGGCTTCCCGGCTCGCGCGGACCGGCGTCGCACCCCGGCGCGGACCGCCCCGTCCCTCCCGCGGTCGGCGACCCGCCGGCCCGGCCTCCTCGGCCGCCCCGGGCCCCCGGCCGGAACCAGCCGCCGGCCCCCACGGTCCCACCGCCGCCCGCCCGTCGCGGTGGGGAACTGGCTGGTGCGCCCGGCCCCGCCCGGCCCGCCCGCCGCGCCCCGTCCACTCCTCCGCCCCCGGGCCCGCCCCCGCGGGGGCGCGGCGCGCCGGGTTCTCGCGGAAAGCGGGCGGCCGGGCGGCCGGGCGGGCCCGTATCCCCGGCCCTCGGCGTGGCTCCTGCGAGAAATGTGAGCAAAGAGGCAGAAATGGTACACGTAGCTGCCCTGTGCCGCCGTCGGCTGGAGACTGAGATGCGCGTGATGCTGGTTCACCCGAGTGCTCTGATGTACTCGGAGATCTTCCTGCGACTCGAGCCGTTGGGTCTGGAACGGGTGGCCGCGGCAGCGCGTGACGCCGGTCATGAGGTGCGCGTCGTCGACCTCCAGGTGCTCTCGCGCGACCTGCTCGACCGGGAGCTGGAGTCGTTCGCGCCCGAGGCCCTCGGTATCTCGCTGAACTACCTGGCCAACATCCCCGAGGCGATCGAGATCGCCCACCACGCCAAGGCCGCCTCCCCGGGGTGCTTCGTCTTCCTGGGCGGCCACAGCATCTCGTTCATCGCCGAGCACGTGCTGGAGCAGGCGGAGGGAGCGGTCGACGCGATCGTCCGCGGCGAGGGCGAGCCGGCCGTCGAGCCGCTGCTGGCCGCGGCACGCGACGGCGGCCTGAAGGACGTCCCGGGCGTCGTGTGCGCCGAGGGCCGCGGGCCCGCCCCGAAGCTGCTGGACAGCCTGGACAGCCCGCGGCCCGCGCGCGACCTGATGCGCAAGCGCAACCGGTACTTCATCGGGGAGCTCGACCCGTGCGCCTCCATCGAGTTCACCCGCGGCTGCCCCTGGGACTGCTCCTTCTGCTCCGCGTGGACCTTCTACGGGCGCAGCTACCGCAAGGCGTCCCCCGAGGCGGCCGCGGAGGAGATGGCGTCCATCCGGGAGCCCAATGTCTTCATCGTCGACGACGTGGCGTTCATCCGGCCCGAGCACGGCCATGGCATCGCCGCCGAGCTGGAGCGCCGGCGCATCCGCAAGCAGTACTACCTGGAGACCCGCAGCGACGTCCTGCTGCGCAACGAGGAGGTCTTCGCCCGCTGGACGAGGCTCGGCCTGCGGTACATGTTCCTGGGCATGGAGGCCCTGGACGCCGAGGGCCTGGACCTGTACCGCAAACGGGTGAGCCCGGACGACAACTTCAAGGCCCTGGAGACGGCACGCCGGCTGGGCATCATGGTCGCCATCAACCTCATCGTCGACCCCGCCTGGGACGCGGAACGCTTCCGCCTCGTCAGGGAGTTCGCCCTGTCCGTACCGGAGATCGTCCACCTCACGGTGATGACGCCCTACCCGGGCACCGAGATCTGGCACACCGAGTCCCGCCAGCTGACGACCCGTGACTACCGGCTCTTCGACATCCAGCACGCCGTCGTGCCCACGACCCTCCCCCTGGAGGAGTTCTACCGCGAGTTGGTCCGGACGCAGGCCGTGCTCAACCGCAAGCACCTGGGACTGCGCAACGCCATCGGCGCGATGAGCGTGCTGGGCCGCAACCTCGCGCGCGGCCAGACGAACTTCGCGCGGATGCTGTGGAAGTTCGGCAGCGTCTACAACGTGCGGCGCCAGATGGCCGACCACCGGCAGCCCGTGCGGTACGAGCTTCCGCTGCCCAGGCACAGCGCCACTCCGCCCGGCCGGCAGGACCTGTTCATCCACACCAGGGCCGCCTCGCACACACGGCCGCAGCCCGACCCGGAGCCGGACGGCGTCTGAGCGCCGCTTCCCCCGTCCGAGTACACCCGCCGGGTCGCGCCGACCGTACCGGCGGCCCGTGTGGAAGGTTGAGGAGTCCGAGTCCGACCCCGGTGACGGCTCCGGGGCGAAGGCGTCAGGAGACACATGTGCGGTCCGGGATCGTGAAACGGCGGCCGGGTCTCCTGCCCGATGACCCGCTGGGCGCGCTCGCCGAACTGGTCCTGCGCTTCCCCGTCCGTACGCTGGCGCTGACCGGCTGCGCGCTGCTGGTCGCGGCGGTGGCGGCGGTGGGCGTGACCGGGAAGATGCACCACGGCGGTACGACGCCCCCGGGCTCCGAATGGGCGCGCGCCGAGCACACGCTGTCCACGGCGTTCCGGAGCGGCAGCCCGACGGTGACGCTGGTGGCCACGGCGCCCGAGGGCGGATCGGTGGACGACCCGGCGGCGGTACGCGCCGGGACCCGGCTCGCGGAACGGGCGCGCGCGCTGCCGAAGGTGGTGGGGGTGCGCTCGTACTGGACGGGGCGCCCCGCGTCACTGCGGGGCGGCGACGGGCGGTCTGCGCTGGTGCTGCTGCGGGTGGCGAGCAGTGAGGCGACCGCGCACAAGGACGTCGAGCCGCTGCTGCGTGAGCTGACGGGCCGGCACGGTCCGCTGACGGTCGCCGCCACGGGTCCGACGCCGGTGGGGCTGGCCATCGAGCGGCAGAGCCGGATGGACCTGCACCGTACGGAACTGCTGGCCGCGCCGCTGACGGCGGCCGTCCTCGTCGTCGTCTTCGGCGGCGTCGTCGCGGCCGGGCTGGCGCTGCTGGTCGGGGTGTGCGCGGTGGTGGGCGCGATCGCGTTCCTGAGCGGGCTGTCCCATCTGACGACGGTGTCGGTGATCTCGCTGAACCTGACCACGGCGCTCGGATTCGCGCTGGCGGTCGACTTCAGCCTGTTCATGCTGGCCCGCTACCGGGAGGAGCGGGCACGGTACCGCGACGAGCGTGACCGGGGCGAGGCCACGCACCTGGCGCTGGTGGCCACGGTGTGCAGCACCGGCCGCACGGTGGTGTGTTCGGCCGCGACGGTGATCGGCAGCCTCGCCGCGCTGCTGGTGTTCCCGCTCGGCATGCTGCGTTCGGTGGCGTACGGCGGGATCGCCGTGGTGGCGCTGAGCGCGTTGCTGGCGGTGACCGCCCTGCCCGCCGCGCTGCTCCTGCTCGGCCCGCGGATCGACGCGCTCTCGGTACGCCGCCGTCGCCCCTGGGCGGTCCGGGACGGCGGCCGCTGGTACCGCCTCGCGTACGGGGTGATGCGCCGGCCGGTGCCGGTGGTGCTGGTGCTGGGCGTGCTGCTGACCGCGCTGGTCCTGCCGTTCACCGGCGCCCGGTTCGGCACGTTCGACGACCGGGCGCTGCCGGCCGGTTCGGCGACGCGGCAGGCCACGGACACGGTGCGCCGCGACTTCGACCACCACGCCCTCCATCCCGTGCAGGTGGCGCTGCCGGGCCTGGACGCCCGCGCGGGTGCCTCCGCGCTGGACGGCTACGCCCGGCGGCTGGCGCGGCTGGAGCACGTGGCGCGGGTGGAGACGGCGACGGGCACGTACCGGGCGGGCCGCCGGGTGGGGCCGCCGGTGCCGGGGCACGGTTACGCGTCACCGGCGGGCGTGTGGGCGGCGGTCGTCACCGACGTCGGCCCGGAGACGGCGGAGGGCGCGCGGGTGGCCCGGGCGGTGCGGGCCGTCTCCTCGCCGGTACCGGCGCTGGTGGGCGGCACGCAGGCATGGCTCGCCGATCTCGGCGACACCATCCGGGCGCGCGTCGTGCCGGCGCTGTCGCTGATCGCCGTGGTGACGCTACTGCTGCTGGGGTGGTGCACGCGGAGCGTGGTCCTGCCGTTGAAGGCGCTGGTCCTCAACGTCCTCAGCCTGAGCGCCACGTTCGGTGTGATGGTGCTGGTGTTCCAGGACGGGCATCTGAGCGGATGGCTCGGCGGGTTCACGGTGACCGGGGTGACCGACACCGTCGTACCCGTGCTGGTGCTGTGTGTGGCGTTCGGTCTGTCGATGGACTACGAGGTGCTACTGCTGTCGCGGACGGTGGAGGAGCACGAGGCGGGCGCGTCGACCCGGCAGGCGGTGGCGCGTGCCGTCCAGCGCACGGCGGGGCTGTTCACGGCGTCCGCGCTGGTCGTCATCGTCGTGATGGCTGCGCTGGCGGCGTCCGGTCTGCTGTTGCTGAAGGTGGTGGGGGTGGGCCTGGCCGTGGCGGTGTTCGTCGACGCCACGGTGATCCGGCTGCTGCTGGCGCCCGCCCTGATGGCGCTGCTCGGCCGGGCGAACTGGTGGGTGCCGACCGTACGGCCCGCCCTTCAGTCCTTGGTGCCGATGAAGAGGTAGTACGGCACGCGGGCCGGCAGGTACGGCACCGGGGAGAGGCGTTCACGCACGTGGACCGCGGTGAACCGGGCGCGGAGGTAGGGCAGGTGGTCCGGGGAGAGGAAGACGTTGTTGTGGCTGAACCAGGCGGGCCACAGGTGGCGGCGCCACGCGGCGTGGCGCGCGCCGCCGGCGGGGTGCTTGCGCGAGACGTAGAAGTCGCAGACGGCGATCGTCCCACCGGGCCGGAGGATGGCGCGGGCGTGGTCGACGGCCGCGAACCAGTCGGGCATCATCGTCAGCGCGTAGGAGAACATGACGACGTCGGCCTGTCCGTCCCGGGGCCGGTAGTCGGTGGCGCTCGCGAGGACGGTCTCCACGTTGTCCCAGCCGCACCGCTCGACCCGTCGGCCGGCGACGTCCAGCATCGATGAGGAGACGTCGACCAGGGTGATCCGGTGGAAGTCCTTGCGCCGCCGCTCGTCGAGGTGCGCGATGTTGCTGCCGGTGCCCGCTCCCATGTCGACCAGATGGCCTCCCGGTGCGGCCGGCAGCAGATCCATCAGGTCACGGCGGCCGTGCAGGAGCCGTTCCCGGAAGGCGTCGTAGTCGTCGGCCGTCGAGCGGTAGTACGACTCCATGCGCTCGGCGGGTGTCGTGCCCGCGACGCGCGGGAAAGCCATGTGGCGGATGGTGCGCAGGTCGGTCCGGATGCCCATGGGCGCTCCCTCGGTCAGGGCAGGTCGGCGATGTGGAAGCTGCCGTAGGTGTGCACCCGGTCCTGTTCGTGCAGGCGGGCGGCGAGCTCCGGATGGCGGTGCAGCAGTTCCGTCAGCCGTCGCGTACGGCCCTCGTGGACGACGCTCACGGGGTCGAGGTAGCGGGTGCGCAGTCCTGCGCTGCGGTAGATGACCCGGGCGCCGGGGCGGGCCGTGTCGACGATGGCCTGCCACTCCTCCGCCAGGGCGGCCTGGTCGCGCCAGGCCATCCAGTCCATGTGGTCCAGCAGCACGAACTTCGACACGTCCGGCCGGGGCGTCGCGGCGGTGAGGTATCCGGTCACCGTCGTGGTGCGCACGTCCAGACGGGGCAGGGCGTCGCGGAGGCGGGCGAAGTTGGCGGCCTTCAGGTACTCGGGACAGCACGTGGGCGTGTACGAGCCGGTGATGTAGGCGCGCCAGAAGTAGTTGTCGGTGACGGGCAGCCGGCCGAAGATCGCGTCGAGTCCGTCGTGGATGAGCTGGGCCGTGCCCCCGGGGTACTCCTCGGTGATCTCCCGGCGCTGCTGGGGCGGCACCCCGGCGAAGCTGAGGGCGAGCGGCTGTGCGCCGAGGCGCGCCGCCGACCAGAGCTTGTCGCGCAGCCGGGACTCGTAGATGTGCCGCTGCTCGGCGAGGGTGGGCGCCTCCAGCAGCTCCTCCAGGTGGGGGCCGAGGCCCTGGAAGCGGCGCAGGAAGAGCATGAGGCCCTTGGCGAGGAAGCCGGAGGTGCCCCGGTAGTAGAAGGAGTTGCGCCAGCCCCGCCCGGTGAAGGCCTCGATGTACCCGTCCCAGTACCGGCGCGCGAAGGGTGACAGGTCGCCGCGGAGCGCGTCGCGGTACATCTCGTGGGCCCGTCCGGAGCGGCCCGCCCCGAACAGTTCGAAGAACTCGCCGTGCGACAGGCGCCGGACACCGGCCGCCTTCAGTTCCAGCAGGGCGTTCTGGCGTGGGTTGACGTCGACGGCCGTCACCTTGCCCGCTCCGGCGAGCAGGTAGTCCAGCGCGTTGCAGCCACCGCTGGTGATGACCAAAACATGGTCGTCGGGCCGGATGCCGAGGGCCGCGCGGTCGAGCGCCGGATCCTCCCAGCAGGCGTTGTAGACCAGCTTCCGGTCGTGCAGGGCGGTGAACATCCGCCCCGCCAACGGGGTGCCCGCGCGGGGGGCCGGCAGGGCCGGGGAAGGGGCGGCGACCGGCGTCACGTCGGCGGATGGGTACGAGGGCATGGCCCTCACCATGCTGGATGGAGCGCCCCGGCCGGTGCGGAGACACCCGGATTCCCCCGGTCGGCCCAACTCCCGGCGGTGCCGTACTAGGCCGGGCGGGCGGCTTCCCGCCCGGCGCGGGCCCGCGCGGCCGCCGCACCGGCCCGCCGGGAGCACTCTGTCGGTGGGACCGACCGAGGGAGTGACCACCATGGGACGAGAGCGACCGCCGGGCGTGACGCCGCTGGGCATGGTGGGCACCGCCGTGACGCTGGCGGCACTCACCCTGCTGGTGCGCGGCCGGCAGCGCCCGCCCCGCCGGTCCGCGGCGGGCCGGGACGCCCCCCGGAACCGCTGGACGCCCCTGATCCTCATCCCCGGCGCGTAGGCCCGCCCCCGGGGAGGGGGCCGACCCCGCGCCGACCGCGCCCGGCACCACCGGCGCGCGGCACGACTCACGGCCGCGGCGCCTCGCGGGCGGCGGGCCGCGCCCGGGCGCCGCGTTTCCGGCCGCCGCCCGTCCCCGGGGAGCGTGTCGCCACCCGTGCCGTGCGGCGCACCGGGCGGGACCGCGCCGCACCGGCGCCGGCCCCGGCTCCCGGCCACGGGCTGGCCGCCACCACAGGACGCCCGCCCTGCCCGGGCGAGGGGGGACGACCCGTACCGCCCGCGGCACGCGGCCCAGGCGGGGGGAGTGACCCGCACGCCCCGCGCACGCACATCCCGGACCTCACGATCCGGACGAGGGCGCCCATGCCCCCGCGACGCACGGCTTGGGATGTGCGCCGCGGGGGCGGGAGGCGACCCGTGTGCCCCGGCCACCCGGCTCCGTCACCCGCGCGAGGAAGCGAGGCGTGGCGGGGCGCACCCGGATCCCGGCAGGGGTGCAAACGCGCGGGCGGTCGCGCGGCGCCCCGGCGGGCGTCAGCCGCCGATGGTGGCGCCGACCGCGGCGAGAGCGGTGGTCGCGGGCTGGAAGAACGTCTCACCGCCCACGTCGCAGTTTCCGCTGCCGCCCGACGTGAGGCCGATGGCATCCCCCTGCCGGGTGAACAAGGAGCCGCCGCTGTCGCCGGGCTCCGCGCACACGTTGGTCTGGATGAGCCCGGTGACGGTGCCCTCGGGGTAGTTCACGGTGGCGTTCAGGCCGGTGACCTGACCGTCCCGCAGCCCCGTGGTGCTGCCCATCCGGAACACCTGCTGTCCGACCGCCGCCTCGGCCGCCTGCCTGATCCGCAGCTTCCGCCCGCCGCCCACGTCGACGACGCTCGGCGCCTCCGCGTCGGCGTCGTCGTAGGTGACGAGGCCGAAGTCGCCCTGGCCGGGGAAGACGCTCTCCCGTACGGATCCGAGCCGCGTGCCGTTCTGGTCGGCCCACTGCTGCGAAGCGGCGGTGCAGTGCCCGGCGGTGAGGAACCCCTTCCGGCCGTCCCGCGTGGTGACGTTGAAGCCGAGCGAGCAGCGTGAGCCACCGCCGAAGACGGCGTCCCCGCCGTCGACGAAGGGCTTGAACTCCCCCTTCGACTTCTGGAGCCGGGCCATGCCCGCCCCCAGGGAATCGACCGCCGACTCCAGCTTCTCCCACCGGTCGCCGGTGACCGTGCGGTCGGCGGTGACGAGGACCTGGTTCGTCCTGGGGTCGACGGCCCACGCGGTCCCGGGTATCCCCGCCTCCCGCGACAGCGTCCGCGTCGCGGACGTCAGTTCCCCGGTGCTGTTCCGTACGGGCCGGGCGACCGCGCCGGCCTGCTCGACCTCGGCCCTCTCCGCGTCGTCGCCGTCCGCCACGTTGACGACGAGCTGCCGCTTGGCCGCGTCGTAGTACGCCCCGCCGTAGGAGTCCCCGAGGGACTCGCCCAGTCGCCTGGCCACCTGTGCGGCGGACGCGGCACTCAGGGTCTTGGCGGTGACCTGCCGCGGTTCCGGTCCGGACTGGGAAGCATTGGCGTTGGGCAGCAGGATCGCCGCCGCGGCAATGCCGACCGCCCCGGCTCCTGCGAGGACGGCTTTTCGCTTGGGTATGCGCCTGTGACTCAACTCCGCTGCTCCTGCTGGTGGTTCGGACTCCGGTTGCCGACGGCGACCGGGGGACGCGTCCGCCCCTAGGTACGGATGGCGCGGCGGGCGCGTTCACCGGAGCGACGACCGCTTCGCCGTCCCGCGACCACGCCCGCGCGGTCCCGGCGTGCGCGGTCCGGGCGTGCGCGGTCCGGGCGTGCGCGGTCCGGGCGTGCGCGGTCCGGGCGTGCGCGGTCCGGGCGTGCGCGGCCATGCCGAGGGCACGCGGCTGGCTGCTGCCCCGCCGGTCCGTTCCCGTGAGCCCGACGCCGTACGGGCCACCGCCCTGCTCCCGGCCCGCGCGTCGGTGACGAGGCCCGCGGTCAGGGGGCCGAACCCTCCGGGAGGCCGCCCGTCTGCGCGGCCGACGCGGCCGGTCCGGCCGCCGCGGCCGGCCGTAAGGTCGCTCCGGCGGCCGATGCGGTGTTAGAAATAGGGCATGAGCGGACGTCTCGGACGGACCAGGCGAGCGTCGGGCCGCCCGGCCCCGGGACGCGTACCGAGCGCTCCTGACCGGCCCCGGCCCTCGGAGACTCAGCGCCCGCCGCACCGGGGCGTGCGGCCCCTGCTGGGTGTGCGCACCGTCGCCGGACAGGTCCTGCTGCTCCAGATCCTGGTCGCGGTGCTCCTGATCACCGCCGCGGTGGTCGCACTGGCGTTCCAGGCCCGTTACGACGGCGAGCGGGACGCCCAGAACCGCTCGCTCGCCGCCGCCGAGTCCTTCGCGGACGCCCCGGGCACCGCGGCGGCGCTCACGAGCCCGGACCCGACCGCCGCGCTCCAGAGCTCGGTGATCAGGGCCCGGGAGGGCTCCGGCCTGGACTTCATCGCGGTGATGGCCCCGGACGGGACGCGGGTCGCCGACAACGAGCCGTCGCTGGTGGGCAGCCGGGCCGAGGGCGTGGAGCGCGCCGCGGCCGGGACCGCGTTCACGGAGATCTTCGAGGGTGCTCCCAACGACGCGGCCCGCGCCGTCGTCCCGGTCACCGACGCCGACGGTTCGGTGGTGGGGCTGGTGAGCGCGGGTGTCTCGATCGAGAGCGTGGGGGACGCGGTCAACCGTCACCTGCCGGTGCTCCTGGGCTCCGCCGGTACCGCGCTCGCGCTGGCGGTCGGCAGCTCGGCGCTGGTGAGCCGGCGGCTGCGCCGCCAGACGCACGGCCTCGGCCCCACCGAGATGACCCGGATGTACGAACACCACGACGCCGTTCTGCACGCGGCGCGCGAGGGGGTCCTCATCATCGGCGACGACGGCCGGCTGACGCTGGTCAACGACGAGGCCCGCCGACTCCTGGAGCTGCCGCCGGACGCGGAGGGACGCCCGGTCACCGACCTCGGTCTGGACGTGGGCACCGCGGAGCTGCTCGCCTCGGGCCGTGCCGTCACCGACGAGGTGCACCTGGCCGGGGACCGTCTGCTGGCCGTCAACACCCGGCCCACCGCCCCGTACGGCGGGGCGTCCGGCACGGTCGCGACGCTCCGCGACACCACCGAGCTGCGGGCGGTGTCGGGGATGGCGGAGGTGGCCCGGGAGCGGCTGAAGCTGCTGTACGAGGCGGGGGTGCGGATCGGGACGTCGCTGGACGTGGTGCGGACCGCCGAGGAGCTGTCGGAGGTGACGGTCCCCGGGTTCGCGGACTTCGTCACGGTGGAGCTGCTCGACCCCGTCCTGCGCGGTGAGGAGCCGTCGGGCACGCACACCGAGATGCGGCGCGCGGCGGTGAGCGGCATCCGTGACGACCACCCGCTCCAGCCGGTGGGCGACCTCATCCGGTTCGCCGTCCCCACCACGCCGATGGCGGCGGCCCTGGGGAGCGGGCACGCGGTGCTGGAGCCGGATCTGAACGTCGCCCACGGCTGGCGGGCGCAGGACCCCCAAGGCGCCGGCGCGGCCCTGGCGTACGGCATCCACTCGCTGGTCACGGTGCCGTTGCAGGCGCGTGGGGTGGTGCTGGGCATGGCCAACTTCTGGCGCTCGGAGCGGGCGGAGCGGTTCGAGGAGGAGGACCTCGCCTTCGCCGAGGAGGTGGCCGCCCGGGCGGCGGTCGCCATCGACAACGCGCGCCGCTTCACCCGGGAGCACGCCATGGCCGTCACGCTCCAGCGGAGCCTGTTGCCGCGGGTGCTGCCGGAGCAGAGCGCTCTGGACATCGCGTACCGCTACCTGCCGGCGCAGGCGGGGGTGGGCGGTGACTGGTTCGACGTCATCCCGCTGCCCGGGGCGCGGGTCGCGCTGGTGGTGGGCGACGTGGTGGGGCACGGTCTGCACGCCGCCGCGACGATGGGGCGGCTGCGGACGGCGGTGCACAACTTCTCCGCGCTGGACCTGCCGCCGGACGAGCTGCTGGGCCACCTGGACGAGCTGGTGTCCCGCATCGACCAGGAGGAGGCCGGCGACGGCGAGGGCATCACCGGCGCGACCTGCCTGTACGCGATCTACGATCCGGCGACCGGCCGGTGCAGCGTGGCGACCGCAGGGCACTTCGCACCGGTCCTGGTCCTTCCGGACGGCACGGTGGACTGCCCCGAGGTGCCGGTCTTCCCCCCTCTCGGGCTGGGCAACCTGCCGTTCGAGACGGCCGAGCTGCAGCTGGCGGAGGGCACCCGGCTCGTGCTCTACACCGACGGGCTGATCGAGCACCGTGAGCGCGACCTGGACACGGGGCTCCGCGTACTGCGCGAGACGCTGTCGGGCCACCCGGACCGCACACCCGAGGAGACCTGCCGGGCCGTGTTCAGCGCCATGCTGCCGCCGCACCGACGCGACGACATCGCCTTGCTGGTGGCGCGGACGAACCTGCTGGACCGGGCCCGCGTCGCGGACTGGGACGTGCCCCCCGACCCCTCGGCCGTCGCCCGGGTGCGGGCCGCGTGCGGGCGCCAGCTGGAGCAGTGGGGACTCGAGGACATCGGGTTCAGCACCGAGCTGATGCTCAGTGAGCTGATCACGAACGCCATCCGTTACGGATCCGAGCCGATCCATGTGCGGATGCTCTACGAGCGCTGCCTGATCTGCGAGGTGTCCGACGGCAGCAGCACCTCCCCGCACCTGCGGCGCGCGGCCACCACCGACGAGGGCGGCCGCGGGCTGTTCCTGGTGTCCCAGTTCGCCGAGCGGTGGGGCACCCGGTACACCCCCACCGGGAAGGTGATGTGGACGGAGCAGTCACCGGCCGCCGGGCCACGGCAGCCGGTGGAGCTGATGCTCGACGACGTCTCCTGGTGACCGTCCGCGGCCGCCCCGCCCCACCGTGATCCGCCGCGACCAGCCGTCACCGCCAAGGGGCCGGCGCCTGGTGCCGCGGGCCCTCTCGCCGGCCACCGGCAGGCCGGCGCCGCCCGGCCCCGGAACCGCCGCTGCGGACCGCCCGGCCCCGTACACACGAGGGCTACGCATGGCTGCACGCGCCGGCCGGGCGGGGCGGCCGAGTGCGGCACCCGGCTGCCGCACCGGTTCGGCAGCACCGGGGACGGCCCGGCCGAGGCCCCTTTCCCTCTTCGGCCGCCAGCGCGAACGGGGCCACGTCCGCGCCAGGCCCCGCCAGCGGGAGCCGAACCGGAGCGGAGCGGGGCCGCGCGCGGGCTTCGGCGCCGGCACCTGGCCGGTCGTGCGCGCCGGCCGCACCCGGGCACGACGACCACCCACCACACCACGACACACCTTTAGTCCAATTTGGACGTTTATTCACCCTTTGGCGGTATCGCGGTGACCGCCCATATTGGGCCGCACATAGGGGACTTGTGACCCCGGATGGGCGGGCGTGATAAGAATCACCGGACGGTTCCGGCCCCGGACCGTTCCACAGGCCTTTTTTCCGCTCGCACACAGCGAAGTTGACGGTTCGACACGCGCGTGGGAAAGGTTCGCGGCGGTCGATTCGAGCCTTGTTCCGTCCGGCCCCCCTCGCTTACGGTCCCCTCAATCCGGATGGACCGCCGAATCCTGCCGCCGTCCGGAGACCCCACCCACCCACCCACTCACGTACGTACGGCAGGAGCGGGGGACCCAGGTAAGTCGCCGGTCCGGAGCACTTCCGGAACGGCTCGGGGTGAAGTCGCGGATACCGCGGCCGGACATCTCCAGTCCGAACCCGACAGCTCACCTCGTAGGCGACGGAGAGGAATTCGCCATGCCCGCAAAGGGTAAGCACCGCCGTCCCAAGAACAATCCGCTCGCCCGCCGTTTCGTCGCCGCGGGCACGGGCGGCGCGGCACTCGCGCTCCCCATGATCGGCGCCACCACCGCGCAGGCGGCCCCGAGCGCGGCGCCCACCGCCACGCACGCCGTCACCGCCGCGGTCGCCGCCGCACCGAGCGCCACCGTCACGGCGAAGGCCGGTCCGGTCACGTACTCCGTCGTCGCGGGCGACTCCCTCTCCAAGATCGCGAGGGAGCACGGGGTGAGCGGTGGCTGGCAGAAGCTCTACGAGGACAACCGGAAGGCCGTCGGCGCCGACCCGTCCCTGATCCGTCCCGGCCTCGAGCTGACGATCGGCGCGAAGGCCCCGGCCGCGCGCTCCTCCGCCACGCCCGAGCGGGCCGACCGTTCCGCCGAGCGCAAGGCGGCGCCGGTCGCCGCCAAGGCCGCGACGTACCCGGACAACCTCGACGGCTGGATCCGGGAGGCGCTGGACGTCATGGCCCGGCACGGCATCCCCGGCAGCTACGAGGGGATCCACCGCAACATCATGCGCGAGTCCTCGGGCAACCCGCTGGCGATCAACAACTGGGACATCAACGCCATCAACGGAACGCCCTCCAAGGGCCTCCTCCAGGTGATCGCTCCGACCTTCGAGGCCTACCACGTGCCGGGCACGTCGACAGACCCGTACGACCCGGTCGCCAACATCACCGCCGCCTGCAACTACGCCGCCGACAGGTACGGCTCCATCGACAACGTCAACGGTCCGTACTAGGTCGTGTCGGGGAAGTCGTGGAGCCGAGTCGAAGGCAGGCGAGGGTGACCATGGCCTGGTACTGGGCGGCGCGTTCGTCGTAGCGGGTGGCCAGGGCCCGGTTCTGCTCGAGCCGGCTGAGGCAGCGCTCGATCACGTTCCGCCGCCGGTAGGCGGACCGGTCGTGCCGGCAGAGCCTCTCGCCTCGGCGGATGCGGCCGTTGATCCGGTCGATCCGCTCGCCGAATCGTGCAGGCGATCCCGCGTCGTCGCGGGTGGGCCCGGATTTCGCGGGCGGAGCAACCCTTGTCCGCGACCACACGGCCGGGCCGGGTCCGGGGACGTCCCGGGCCCGGCCGCCTGACGCTGATCCGGTCCATGACGGGCTCGAACCGGGTGCGGTCGTTGACGTTCCCGCCGGTCAGGGTGGAGGCGAGCGGCCGGCCCCGCCCGTCGCAGGCCAGGTGGATCTTGCTGGTCAGCCCGCCGCGTGGGACCGGCCGAGGACCTCGCCTTCCCAGGCCCCTTCCCTGGGCGCTGGACGACGGCATCGTGCGTGGACGCCAGAGCGCACCGGTGGCGGTCCTCTGGCGGAGGGAGTGGACTGGAAGGGGGCGAACGAGGAGGTGCGTACCTGATGCCGATCATCATGGTGCAGGAGATGCCGGGTGTTACCCAGGCCCAGTACGAGCAGGTGACCGACCGGGTGAGCGGCGGCAAGGGCGGCCTCGGCTCACGGGCCGACTATCCGGTTCCGGGCCTGATTTCGCACGCCGCCGGCCCCACCCCCGACGGATGGATCGTCGTCGACGTCTGGGAATCGGAGGAAGCCCTCCAACGGTTCTCCGAACACCTCCTGCCCGCCCTCAGAGAAGCGGGCGTGCCGGAGGACCGGCCGAAGATCTTCTCGGCGTTCAACGTCATCACCGACTAGGTACGCCAGGCAGCCCCGGTGGACAGCTTCTACAAGATCCCGTTCACCACCTGGCGCAGGTCCCGCACCGGCCTGCCCATCCTCGCCCGGCGCCAGCAACGGATGCGATCAACGCCCACGACCCATCCGTCAGTTCATGTCGACGCACCACGCACCACGCAGGGAGCGATCGACCCCCCGCAGTCCCCGCACCGCACCCCGGGGCCGGCCGCGCACGAGCGGCCGGCCCCGGCGGCGTCGTGCCGCGGCGCCGTGGCGGCTCGCGCGGGGCGGACGCAGCGGGAGGACGGACGCGTTCACCGGCTCCCGTGACGACGCCGACCGGGCCGGGAGCGCCCGGGCCTGTCGCTCCCGGGCCTGCCGCGTGACCTCCGACCTGTTGCATACGTATGCAAACCATGACAACATTTCCCGTACCGCGCATTACGAGGAGTTCGCCCGCATGGCCCACGAAGCCGACCCGACTGCTCCCACCCCAGCGTTTCGCATCAACACAGCTCTCGCCCGCGACTGCCACGACTGCGGTGAATGGGGCACCGTCATCAACGCCCACGGTCATGACGAACCGTGCCCGTCCTGCCAGCGTCCGGGCTCTGCGTGACGCCGCCGCCGACCACCTTGCCCCGGGGCGGCGCCCCGCCCCCAGCGGCGTCCGGCGTCCCGGCAGCCGTACGCGACGGCCCTCCGGCCGTGGCGAACGGCCCGGGCCGGGTGCGCCTCCACGCCGCACGACCACGTCGGGCCGGTACGGCGGCGCTCGCGCGAGGCCGGGACGACCCCGAGCGCCCCGCGCGGCAGCCCGTCCCCCCGACGAGAGGGTGGCTGCCCCGGCTCAGTAGTTCCGCCACTCGTGGCGGGTGTACTCCAGCACCGCCGGATCCATCAGTGTGCTCGCCCGTACGTCCTGGGGACGCCGGTCCACCGGGAAGACGGTGGCGGCCGCGAGGACGTCGTCGTCGAGGAAGCGCAGCGGCGGCGTACCGGCCGCCAGGCGCAGCGCCGGTGGCGGGCCGCCGGTGCCGGGGGTGGCGAGGACGAAGCCCCAGTTGCCGAAGCTGGGGACGTCGACCTGGTACGGGGTGGTGGCGTAGCCGGCCTCGCGGATGGTGGCGTCGATGGACCAGTACGACTTGGGCGCGAAGAACGGTGAGCCGCCCTGCACCATCACGCGGCTGTCAGGGGTCAGGACCCGGCCCATCAGGTGGTAGAACTCCACGCTGTAGAGCTTGGCCAGCGCGGCGGTGTCGGGGTCCGGGAAGTCGACGATGACCGTGTCGTAGCGCCCGGTCGCGTCCCGCAGCCAGTTGAAGGCGTCGGCGTGGACGACCGTGACGCGCGGGTCGGACAGCGCGTGGTCGTTGAGGTCGAGCAGCGGTGTGAACGTACGTGCCAGGCGGGTCATCGCCGGGTCCAGGTCGACCAGGGTCACCGTGTCGACGTCGTCGTAGCGCAGGACCTCGCGCAGGGCCAGCGCGTCGCCGCCGCCCAGGATGAGCACGGAGGAGCGTTTCCCCGACAGGGCGGGGTGGACGAGCGCCTCGTGGTACCGGTACTCGTCCACGGAGGAGAACTGCAGGTCGCCGTTGAGGAACAGCCGGGTGTCCGGCTCCCCGGTGAAGGCGGTGGAGCGGGTGACGACGATGTCCTGGTACGGCGTGGTCTCGGCGTGCACGATGGGATCGCGGTAGAGCTGCTGGCGCGCCGTGACCTCGATGTCGTCGGCCAGCACGTACACGGCGGCCAGGACCGCGAGGACGCCGGCCGCGCCGGCCAGCAACCCGTTGCGCACCATGGGGCGGGTCTCGCGGCGGAAGATCCACAGGACGACGACGACCCCGGCCACCGCGTTGACCGCCCCCACCACCAGTGCGCCCCTGAGCTGGCCGAACGCGGGCAGGAGCAGCAGCGGGAAGCAGAGGCCGCCGACCAGCGCGCCGACGTAGTCCGCGGCGAACATGTCGGCGACGGCGCTGCCCGCCTCCTGCCGCCTGATCCGCTGGAGCAGCGTCATCAGCAGCGGGATCTCGGCTCCCACGAGGAGGCCCACGACGAACGAGACGACCACCATGGCCGGCATGTACAGCCGCAGCCAGGCGAAGGCGACGTACAGGATGAGCACCGACAGGCCGCCGACGAGCGCGAGCAGGATCTCGACGAGGGCGAAGGCCCCGACCGCGCGGCGTTGCAGCGGCTTGGCGGCCAGGGAGCCGATGCCCATGGCGAAGACCATGACGGAGATGACCACGGAGGTCTGCATCACGGAGTTGCCGATGAGGTAACTGCCCAGCGCCGTCAGCGCCAGTTCGTAGACCAGCCCGCAGGCCGCGCAGACGAACACCGCGAGGAGCAGCAGGAAGCGTGTCCCGCGCGCGTGCGCCCCCGGTGGCCGGGGGGACGCGGCCGGGGTGGTGCGGTCCGGTGCGGTGGTGCTCATGGTGGGGCTCAGGAAACGGCGGCGCCGACCATGAAGGCCGTGCCGAGGTACATCGCCGCCTGGACCCAGGCGGCGGGGTGGGGGCTGGTCCCGTTGTCGTCGAGCACGGCGTGGCCCAGGCGGCCGGGGGTGAGCAGCCCGACGACGACCGAGATCAGCGTCATCACGACGACGCCGGCGAGCCCGTAGAGGAGGGTGCTGAACAGGCCCTCGGAGAGGCCCTGTTCCGATTCGCTGGCCCGGATGGACTGCTCGATGACGAGGCCGATGGCGATCGTCTGGCCGGCGAGGAGAACGGCGGCGCCGCGGTTGCGCTCGGTCCACACCACGTGGACGAGCTTTCCGGGGGTGACGAGGTCGAGTGCGATGAAGCCGACCGCCATCACGACGAAGCCGACGAGGCCGTAGAGCAGGGCGATGCCTGCCGACTCGAAGATCTCTGCCACGGTGTGCCTTTCGGGGACGTCGTCGAGGGGTTCGGGAGGAGACGGAAACGGAGGAGGGGGGCGCAGGGGCCGCGGGTGTGCCGACCCGGCAGGTCACTTGCCGGAGCCGGGGCCCCCGCCGCGGAACGCGGCACTGTCGGGGTCCGGCCACACGGAGCCGAGGTGGGTGCGCCAGCGGTGGTAGCCGGTGCGGTAGTCGGCGATCTCGATCAGGCTGCCGGTGCCGCCGGCGTGCGGGCTGATCGCGACGATGTCGTTGCGGTAGCGGAGGAACTCCTTGCCACCGTCGGTGAGGCGGGCCACGGCCGGGGTGTTGCCGTCGATCTCCTTCGCGACCCTGGGCGCCGGATCCGCCCTGTCGACGTAGCCGGCGCCGCTGGAGGAGTACGCGCCGCGGATCCAGCCGGACGGTACGGCGTTGCCGTCGTCGTCGTCCGGATCGCTGGAACAGGCGGCGAGGGCCAGCGTGGCGAGGAGCATCACGCTGACGCGTCGAGCGGTCTTCATCGGGCCTCCAGCCGGGTGTGCGTCGCCACGATCCGGCGGCTCTGCGGGTAGGTGTGCCAGGTGCGCCAGCTCAGCCCGGCGCTCTCCCGCTCGACGGTCAGTGCGGTGACCGCTTCCGGCGAGCCGGGGAAGACTCCGTACAGCGCCCGGGGATGGACCTCCGAGCGGCTCCGGATCCGGGCCACCCGGGCGCTGAACTCCCTGGGGCCGAAGCGCCGGACGCGGGCGCCGAAGTCGTAGTGCCAGTCGTCGAAGTCCTGTGCCGCCGTGTCCGGCAGGCCGCCCTCGACGCCGGGCAGGCAGGCGACGGTCTCCTGGACCGGGCCGGCGAACACCTGGTGGGAGGCGCCCAGCAGCCTGAGCTGTACGTCGAGTCCGCCGACGGCGAGGTCGCGCACGGCGAGGGCCTCGCGGGCGGGACGTCCCAGGACGAACGACAGCTGGTCGGCGTCCGTGTCCAGGTACGGGACGGTCAGCGCTATGCCGCTCATCCGGCGCCGCCCGTGCCTGTGACCGGCGCCGTGTCGATGACGGCAGGCGTGAGTCTCAACGATGTTCCCCCGGCTGCGATGTGCTTGGAGCGCGGCCGAGTATGGCACAGCCGGGCAGCGCGCCTCGTGGAGGGTGCCGGGCCGTCTCGCGGAGGGTGTCAGGCCGCCTCGCGGTCGGATCCGGGCCACACGTAAGGCAGGTCGGCCGGGACCCCGGCGAAGTGCGCCGCGTAGAAGTCGGGATCCTTCCGCAGCAGGGCCGACTGGTGGCTCCGGTGGAAGCCGGGGTCGCCGAGCCAGGGTGGCACCTCGCCTGCCTCGGCGAGCTCGCCCTGCGGACGGACCGGTGCGCCGGGGCGGACGCCCTGGAAACCCGCGAGCAGGGACACCGCGCAGGTGTCCCGGTGGCCCAGGGCGGTCCACGCGGCGCAGATGTCCAGCCCGTAGCGGACCAGGGCCTCCTCGTAACCGACCCACATCCGTACGGCCGGGTGCCGTCGCCAGCCGTACCCGGGCACGGTCAGCCCGCGCAGCACCTGGAGCGCCTCGACCCGCTGTTTGCCCAGGCGACGCTGGTCGAGCACCTCGGCACAGGCCGAGAACCGGGGGAACGGCAGGAACGTCTGCACACCCACGTGTCTACCGCCCCGGCCCCGCCTCCGCACGCCGGGGTCACCCGCGGCGCGGGCTCGGCGGCCGTCCCCCGCCCATGGCGCCGCTCACTGCGCCGCGCGGTCCCGGAGCGTCGCCCGCCAGGCCGGTGACGCCTGCTCCACGAGCCCCGGCCCGGGGCCGGCCCCGGCGCGGCGGCCTCCCCGGGCGAAGAAGTCGGCGAGCGGCAGGATCGCCGCGCCCACCGTGACGGCGTCGGGACCCAGCCGGCCGAGCTCGACGCTGACGCGTGCGGCCGGGTAGGCGAGGGCGTACGACGCGGCGTGGGTCCGCACCGACTCCAGGAACCGTTCCCCGAGCTGGAGGCCGGCCCAGCCGCCGACGAGGATGCGCTCCGGCTGGAAGAGGTTGATCAGGTCGGAGAAGCCCGCGCCGAGGTACTCGGCGGTCTCCTCCAGTACGGCCAGGGCGGTGGCGTCCGGCTCCGCGCCCGTTTCCGGATCCGGGTAGGCGGCGGCGAGCATCGCGGTCAGCGCCGTTTCCTCGTCCGCCCCGGCGGGCGGGCGCCCGCCCGCCTCGGCCCACCGCTCCAGCAGCGCCTCGGCGCCGGCGTACGCCTCCACGCAGCCGAGCGCCCCGCAGCGGCAGCGGCGCCCCCGGACCCGTACCGTCAGGTGCCCCCACTCGACGGCGCGGCCCGGTCCCATGTCGTCGGTGACGACGCACGCGCCGACGCCGGAGCCGAACAGCACGACCACGGCGCTGTGCGCGCCGCGTCCCGCGCCGAACCACATCTCCGCCTGCCCGAGCGTCTTGGCGCCGTTGTCTATGCAGTACGGCACCGAGTCGGGCAGCGCGACGGCGGCGCGCAGCAGCCGCTCCAGGGGCACCGCGTCCCAGCCGATGGTCTGGCCGTGCACGACGGCTCCGTCCTCCGGCGTCCTGGCGACGATCCCGGGCACTCCGACGCCGACGCCGAGCAGGTGGCCGGGGTCGACACCCGCCCGGTCGAGGACCTCGGCGATGCCGCCGCGCAGATGGTCGACGACGACACCGACGTCGTAACGCTCGTGCCCGCCGGGGGCACCGGCCGCCAGGGGGCGCTCGGTGCGGGCCAGTTCGGTCAGGGTGAGGTCGAAGAGCTCGATCCGCACCCGGGTCTCACCGACGTCGACGCCGATCATGCAGCCGCTGCCGGGGCTGACGCGCAGCAGGGTGCGGGGCCGCCCGCCGGCGGAGTCGACGCTTCCGGCCTCCTCCACCAGCCCCTCGGCGACCAGCTCGGCGACGACGTTGCTGACGGAGCCCGAGCTCAGGCCCGTGGCGGGGCCGAGCGAGAAGCGGCTCAGCGGTCCGTCGAAGTACAGGCACTGCAGCACGGCGGTGCGGTTCTCGCGCCGCAGGTCGCGGACCGTCCGGCCATTGCCCACTGTCACCCAGCCCCCTCTTCGGAAGTGCTCACCGCAACATACCTCCGCGGCGGCCGGGGCCGGCCGTCAGCCCGCTCGGGTGACGATCCCCGCCATGGCGCGTTCGGCGAGGGCCGCGATGGTGAGGGAGGGGTTCACACCTCCGGCGTTGCCGGGCACGAGCGACCCGTCGAGTACGTAGAGGCCCTCGACGCCGTGGACCCGGCCCTCGAGGTCGGTGGTGCGGCCGATGGCACAGCCGCCGAGCGGGTGCCCGGTGAAGGGGCGGGTGGTGACCGTGACAGGGAGCGTGCCGGGGTTGGCGGCGATGACCCGGGAGCTGAGCTCCCGCGCGGACCTGGCGGCCGCCTCGGACTTCCCGGCCGACCAGTCGGCGAGGGCCACCCGGCGGGTGCGGGGGTCGTAGCGGAAGGTGCCCCGGTTGTCGCCGTCGACGGTGACGCTGAAGGTGATGAGCGCCGGAACGGCGTGGTAGCCGGGGAGGACCCAGCTCTCCGCGAGGAGCGGCAGGTCGAACTCGTCGGGGAAGAAGGCGCCGGAGGCGCAGGGTGAGCCCTGTGAGCCGCCGTGGAAGCGCAGGGTCTGCGAGCGCAGGGTCAGCTGGTCGCCGTTGTCACCGAATCCGGTGCCGAGGGAGGCGGGCAGGTCCGGGAGGTCGCCGCGGTCGCGTGCCGCCACCAGGAGCCGGTTGGTGTTCAGCGTGCCCGCGGCGACGAACAGCATGTCGCAGGTGAACTCGGCGGTGCCGAGCACGGCTCCCCCTGTGGTGAGCCGGCGGACCTCCACGGAGAACCGTCCGTCGCGCCGTCGGCCGATGGACCGCACCTCGTGCAGGGCGCGCAGCTGTACGTGGCCGGTGGCCAGGGCCGCCGGGAGGTAACCGCGGGTCAGCGACTTCTTGGCACCGTTGCCGCAGCCGAAGTCGGACTCACCGACGGTCGCCGAGAGCGGTGCCGTGTGGGCGAGTTCCCGCCGGACGACGTCCCAGTCGAACGTCGATTCCAGCGGGAAGGTCCGGAAGCCCGTCCGGGCGAGGTGCTCGTCCCACAGCCGGGAGTGGGTGAACGGCAGGGAGCGGTAGACGTCCCGGGGCATCGGGGAAGCGCCCAGCATGCGGCGGACCTTCGGGAACCAGGTGCGGGCGAACTCCTCGTAGCGCAGACCGGGGGGATAGAGCCGTTCGAAGTACCGTCGCGGCGGAGCCACCGTGACCCCGGTGTAGACGAGCGACCCGCCGCCGACCCCCGCCCCGCAGGCGATGTCGAGCCCGTTCTCCTCGGACACCTCCATGATCCCGGGACCCGGCCGGACGGGTGTGGGCGGCAGCGCCGGCCAGCGGGTGCTGCCGCGGAACCAGAACATGGTGTCGGTGACGCCGTTCATCGACCCGAAGACGTGCTTGCGGGGAGCGACGGGCCACTCGCGCCCGCGCTCCACCACGAGCGTGTCGACGCCCGCCCGTCCGAGCCGCAACGCGGCCACGGCACCGCCGAACCCCGACCCGATCACCAGCGCCGGGAAGTGCGTCCGCGAGGAGGCGGCGGCGAACGCGCGGCTCCCGGCGCCGCCGAGCACCGCCGCGCCCAGCCCGGCCAGTGTTCCCCGGCCCGCGATTCCCAGGGCTTCTCGACGACGCATCGGCATGGACCACTCCCGCACGGGACGTAACGGACACTCCGCTGCGGAACGACGACCGGCCCCCGAAGGACACGCTTTTCGCACCGGAACGGCCCATAACGCCCCTGGCGGGGCACACCCGATCACCGGCACGGGGGCGACGTTCGTTCGAAGGGCGTGCCGTCGTGACGTCGGCGGGGGGCCGCAGTTGAACCGGGCATGAAGAAGCGCAGCATGCTCGCCGTCGCGTCCCTCGTCACCGGGGCGGCCATCGCCGCCCTCAGCCCGGCACCCCCCACCGCCCAGGCGGCCACCATGGACGCTCCGTCGACCAGTACGGAGGATGCCGATCCCGCCGAGAGTCGGGACAACGGGGACCGGGGCGACGAGGGCGACGAGGCGCCCGCCACCGACGACTAGCAGCGTGCGCGGCCGGCACCTTCGAGCGCGCCGGCCCGGGACCGGCTCGTCCCGCAGGACGGGCGACGGTCCGGAGCGCGCCGGAGCGGTGGGAGCGTGTCATCCTGCTGCCCCCTCCGGCCGGGGGGAGGGGGGCGGGCATGGGGACCGGCCGCCCCTGGCGCGTCAACGATCGAGTGAACCGGTGGACTGGTGTGCACCGCGGCTCTGTTCGGCCGGGGGTCCGGTCCGCCGTGGGCGCCGCCGCGCCAGACGCACCGTGACCGGTGATCCGGGCGTACGGGTGGCGTCGCGCGGTCGGCAGGGGGTGAGCTCGCGCCCGCGCATGGGCTGCGCCCGGGCACCCGCGTGGTGGCCGGGGCGCCCCCTGCCGACGGCTCGTCGCCCGAGTGGCCCGGCTCCGCGACATCCGGGCGCCGCCTCTGCGGCACCCGCCGCGGGGCGCGGCGGGCCGTTGAGCCCCCGGCCGCGGCGGAGGGGTCAGTCGGAGGAGCCGGCGGGGCTCAACGTTCCGCAGTCGGGGTGGCCCCAGCGCGTCCCGAGCTTGGCGATCGGTTCACCGGCGGCGTACGTCCTGCCGCAGGGGCACGTGCCGCGGAACTTCGCCTTGATGGTGCGCGCGGCCCCTCCCGACGCGGCGCGGGCCGGCCGCTTCTTGGGCGCGGCACCGGTTCTCGGCCGTGCCGGGGCGCTGCGCTCCGGCACGGGCCGCGGCACCTCCGTGTCGCCGAGTGCGGTACCGGCGGCCCGCTGGGTGACCGCGGCGTCGCTCGCGGCCTGGTCGGCGATCGCGTTCAGCGGATCGCCGTCCACCCGGTGGGCGGGCACGTAGCGGAACTCGACGTCCCGGTCCGCCAGCAGGGCGTCGATGCCCTGGACGAGTTCCTGGTTCGCGACGGGCTTGCCGGCCGCCGTGCGCCAGCCGTTGCGCTTCCAGTTCGGCAGCCACTGGGTCACGGCCTTCATGGCGTACTGGGAGTCCATGCGCACCTCGAGAGGGGTTGCCGGGTCGACGGCCTCCAACAGCCTCAGCAGGGCGGTGAGTTCACCGATGTTGTTGGTGGCACGGCCCAGCGGCCCCGCCTCCCAGCGCTCGGGGTGGCCCTCGGCGTCGGCGACGACCCACCCCCAGCCGGCCGGACCGGGGTTTCCCTTGGCCGCCCCGTCACAGGCGGCGATGATGCGATCGGACATCCCCCGATCATGCCCTACGGCTCACCACGGGCCGTCCGGGGTACCGGGCACCGGTCGGTTTCCGGACAACGTCCTGCGCCTTGGGGGTGTCCGCGCCTCCCCGACGCCCGGTGTGCGGAACCATGTGTGGCGTCTCGGTTTCCGTGCGCCGGGCCGCCGGGACCGGCGGGGCCGGACTTGCTGAGCGGAGGGCTGTTGGACGCCAGAGGGACGGGCCGGGAGACGAGGACGACCACAGGCGCGCCGGGGCCGGCGCGGACCGCCGCTCCGCCGGTGGGGCCCGCTGGGAACCTCCCGGCCGGTGTGCCGGCATCCGTGGCGGCGGTGTCACGCCGACGGTTCCTGACGGGGGCCGGATCGGCGGCGGGAGCCGTGCTGATGACGCCCGGCGCGGCGGCGGCCGCGGCGGCCAGGGAGCAGGTCGTGTCACTGCGCTACACCGCCGCGACGAACGGGGCGGCCGACCTCGCCCCCTCCGGCGACCGGCTGATCGCCGAAGTCCAGCACGTCCTGTGGTCGTTGCCCCGCGCGGGCGGCACGGCCGTCCCGCTCACCCCGGCGGCGCTGGAACCCAACCGGCCCGTCCACTCGCCCGACGGCTCCCTGGTCGCCTTCTGCGCCTACCAGGGCGGCGGGTTCCACATCTGGACCATGCGGCCCGACGGTTCGGACGTCCGCCGCCGCACCGACGGGCCCTGGGACGACCGGGGGCCTGCCTGGTCCCCCGACGGGCATCGGATCGCCTTCGCCTCCGAACGCGGCGGCGATCCCGTCAGCGGCGCCCCCTACCGCGTCCAGGTGCTCGACCTGCGGACCGGGGCCCTCACCGCCGTCAGCGGTCTGCCCGGACAGGCCGGCCCGCTACAGGACGGCCCCTGGGAGGACTTCGACCCGACGTGGTCGCCGGACGGGAAGCGGATCCTGTTCGTGCGGGCGGCCGTGACGGCCACCCCAACGGGGACGGCTCTCGACGCCCGGACCGTCGTCTCCGTACCGGCGGACGGCGGCGGGCCGGTGCGTGCCGTGCACACCGGTACCGCGGCCGCCCAGGTGATGGTCCCCGCGCTGTCGCCGGACGGGCGGCGGCTCGCGTACCTGCGGGTCACCCCGGCGCCCCACGGCGGGTGCGCCCTCGTCGTCGACGGCGAGCCGGTGGCCGTGCCCGGGGACGTCGCGCCCGTACCACCGCGCTGGACCGCCTGCGGTGAGCTCCTGCTCACCGTCGACGGCCGGTTCACCCTCGTCCGCCCGGAGGCGCCCGGCGCCATGGAGCGGATCCCGTTCGAGGGGACCGTGCCGGTGCGACGGCCGCGTTACCGGCCCAAGACCCACGACTTCGAGGGCGGCCGGACGCGTCCGGTGCGCGGTGTGCACCTGCCGGTGCTGGCGCCAGACGGACGGCGGCTCGCGTTCGCCGCGCTGAACTCCCTCTGGGTGGCGGACACCACGGGCGGCCGGCCACCGCGCCGGCTGGTGCGCGCGGACGTGACGCGCTACCTCCTGGGGCCGGTGTGGGCGCCCGACGGCAAGTCGCTGGTGTACGCCGACGACGGCGACGGCCTGCTCGGGGTGTACCGCCATGACCTCGCCACCGGTACGCGCACGGTACTGGCGACCGGCGGGCGGGTCCATCCGGCCCTCTCCCCCGACGGCGGCCGGCTCGCGTGCCTGGACCTGACGGGCCGTCTCGTGGTCAAGGACCTGCCCACGGGCACCGAACGGGTGCTCGCGGCGCCCCTGGGGGGCGGCGGTCTGCCCGGTCGGCCCAGCTGGTCCCCGGACGGCCGTTTCCTCGCCCTGTGCGACCGCAACCGGCTGAACCAGCGGTTCCGCGAGGGCTACAACCTCATCCGCGTCGTCGACGCCGCGACCGGCGCCGCCCGGCTGCACGCCGTGGCGCCGCACATGTCGGTCTCCGACCGTTACGGCTCGGGCCCGGTGTGGTCGCCGGACGGCCGCTGGATGGCGCTGGTGGTGGAATCGGCCCTGTGCCTGCTGCCGGTGACGGCGGACGGCCGGCCGGCGGGGCCTTTGCGGCAGCTCTCCGGCGAACCCGCCGACACGCCCTCCTGGTCCGGTGACTCCCGCACGCTGCTGTACCTGTCCGGCACCCGGCTGCGACTGACCGGCGTCGACGGAGGCGCCCCGCGTACCGTGCGCGTACCGCTGGACTACCGGCGGGCCGACCCGGCCGACACCGTCGTGCGCGCCGGGCGGTTCTGGGACGGCACCGGCGACGAGGCGTCGGTCCGCGAGGACGTCGACATCGTCGTACGCGGCGGGCGCGTGGCGGCGGTGGAGCCCCACCGGCCGGGCCGGCATCGGCCGGCGACGCGGCGGGTCGACGCCTCGGACCGGACCGTGCTGCCCGGACTGTGGGACGCGCACACCCATCCCTGGCAGTACACGTACGGCGGCCGGCAGACGGCCTGCCAGCTGGCGTACGGCATCACGACCGCCGTGTCGCTCGGCGGGTTCGCCCACGAGCAGGCCCGGGTGCGGGAGGCGGTGGAGGCCGGGCAGCTGGCGGGGCCCCGGCTGCTCAGCTGCGGGGAGCTGCTGGACGGCTCCCGGGTGGCGTACAGCATGGGCAGGGCCCACCGCACGCGCGAGGGGCTGCGCCGGTCGCTGGAACGGGGTGCGGCGCTCGACTGGGACGTGGTCAAGACGTATGTCAGGGCCCCGGACTGGGTGATGGAGGAGGCGGCGCGGTTCGCGCACGAGCGGCTCGGGGTGAGGGTGGGCAGTCACTTCTGCTCGCCCGGCCTGCAGACCGGGCAGGACATGACCACGCACCTGCAGGCGACGCAGCGCGGGGAGACCGGGCACGCGGTGTCCGCGGCCGGCCGGGCCCAGCAGGACGTGCGGGAGATCTACACCGCTCCGGGGGGCGGCTTCACCCTGATCGCCACACCGTTCACCGCGATGTGGCTCCTGGGGGCCGATCCGGGTCTCGCCCGGGACGAGCGGGTCGAGTCGATCATGCCGCCGTGGGATTCCGCGCTCGTGCGGAGGATGTCCGCGCAGCCGCCGAGCGCCGCGCACCTGGAGACGCTGCGTACGGAGATCGGGGTGTACCGGCGGATCCTCGCGTCCGGCGGTGTGGTGGCGCTGGGCACGGACGCGCCGATCGTCCCGGTGGGGCTCTCCCTGCACCTGAACCTGCGGGCGCTGCACCTCGGCGGTCTGTCGCCCGCCGAGGCGCTGAGGACGGCGACGGCGCTCCCGGCGCGGGCGTTCGCCGTGGACGGGGATCTGGGCACCGTGGAGGTGGGCAAGATCGCGGACCTGACGGTGGTGGACGGCGACCCGTTCACCGACTTCGACTCGCTGGTCGCCACGGTGGCGGTGCTCAAGGGCGGGGTCCTGTACGAGCGGGCGGCCCTCGGTGGGGCCTTCGGCGGGCCCGGTGGCCGGGCGGAGGAGGAACGGTCGGGGCGGGACGCGCGGGACTGGCTGGAGGTCGGCCGGGTGATGCGGGGGGACGGCTGCTGTGCGCCCGGCCCCGGTCTCGGGTGACCGGCCACGGCCACGGGTGACCGGTCACGGCCAGGGCCTGGGTGGCCGGCTGCCGCCGCTCGTCCGTGGGCGGGCGGCGGCGGGGCTCTCACTCCTCGGTGTCCTGCGGGTACCAGCGCAGTTCGACGGTGTTGCCGTCGGGATCCCTCACGTAGACCGACTGGGCGGTGCCACGTGCGCCGAAGCGGCTGACCGGTCCCTCCAGCACGTCGAACGTGCCCGAGTCGAGGACCTCCTGCCAGTCCACGGGGTCCACGACCAGGCAGATGTGGTCCACGTTGGACTCACCGCGGGTGCGGGCGAACAGGTCGATGATCATCGTGGGGGTGACCCGCACGGACGGGAACGGCACCTTGCCCGCCCGCCACTCCTCGACCCGTACCGGCTCCAGACCGAGAGGCCCGCAGTAGAACTCCAGGGACCGCTCGACGTCCGCCACGTTCAGCACCACATGATCGAAGTCCTTGACCCTCACGGGCCACCCCCTTACTGTCCCGGCCCGCCTCCGGACCGGCCGTCCTGCCTCTGACTGCCGCTGGCGCCTTCCTCGTCCCTGACGGGACGTCGGGAGACCGACGCCACGGTACTCCGGTGTCCACCGGCCGGTCCGGAGACGTCCCGCGCAGGCGGCGTCGGCCGACCGGCCAGGTGTGGGCGGGCGCGTTCGGACGCATGTGGTCGAGGCGCGGTCCGCGATCCCCGACCGCCCCGGCGTGCCGCCGTGCCGCTTCGTGTGGCCGCCGGTCACCCGTGGGGGCAGCGGCTCTCGGGGGTGGTGAGGACGCGCATGCGGCGGAACAGGTCCCGCGTGAGACGCCGCTCCAGCGTCGTGCTCCAGGCCAGGTCCGGATACCGGCTGCGCAGATGCGCCACCGCCCTGGTGGGCAGCCCGGTGTTCACCAGCGAGTCGTCCACCTCCACAGCGGTGATGGTCCCGGTGGCACAGGCCGAGCAGACCCGGAACGTCACCCGCCCGACGACCTTGCGGACATGGACCAGCAGCAGGTCCTGGAGCCCGCCACCGCCACCGCCGCCCGCAGGGCCGGGGCCGGCCAGGAAGTCGATGTCGCGGTAGGCGATGACGAGACGATGCCACCTGCTTCCGGGCCGGCTCGGACGGCGGTGCCTGGCGCGTGGGCGTACGGAGTGGCGGCTCCGCCGTGCGGGGTGGGCCGGTGTGGGTGACGCGGTGGGCATGACGAGCGCACGGAGTCCCTGCATGGCGTCCGGGTGCCCCGCCCCGCCCGCCTCACTCAGGCCGCCATCCCATCGGGTCACCCCCGGCCCGGGGCGGACGGCCCCTGCCCGGTCACCATGAACGGTCCGTACACATGCGAGCACCTCACCGTCGGTCACCGGGGCGGAACCGTGTCAGTAGGCTGACGCGCATGCCTGCCACTCTGAATTCCACGAAAGCCGCCGCCGCGCTGCGGACATCGGCGCGTGTCTCCGCCGAGTTGTTGCTGGTCCTCGTCATGGTCGCGGTGGTCGTGTGGTTCCTGGGCCGGACGTGGCCGGTCGTCTGGCCGCTGGTCGTGGGGCTGCTGCTCACCACGCTGACCTGGCCGCTGACACGGTTCCTGCGGCAGCACGGGTGGCGTCCCGCGCCGGCCGCGGCGGCGGTGACCGTGCTGTTCCTCCTCGTCGTCGCAGGCATCGCGGCGCTCATCGCGGTGCCGGTCGCGTCGCAGTCCGCCGAGTTGGCGAAGGGTGTGGCCGAGGGCGTCCAGCAGGTGCGCGAGTGGGCCGCCGGGCCGCCGCTGAACATCGACGACGAGGAGATAGCGGGAGCTTTCGACGCCGGTGTCGCCCGCGTCCAGGACAGCGTCGGCAGCATGGTGACCACCGTGGTGACGGGGATCGGCACCGTGTTCAGTGGTGTGGTCACCACGGTCCTGGCGCTGTTCCTGATGTTCTTCTTCCTCAAGGACGGCCCGAGGTTCCTGCCGTGGCTGACCCGTCAGCTGCCCGGCCGGCTCGCCACCGACGTCCCGACCGTGGCCGCGCGCTGCTGGGACACTCTGGGCTCGTTCGTGCGGTGCCAGGCGTTCGTCGGTCTGCTCGACGCCGTCTTCATCGGCCTCGGCCTGTGGATTCTGGGAGTTCCGCTGGTCCTCCCGCTGGCGGTGCTGACCTTCGTGTCCGCGTTCGTACCCATTGTGGGCGCCCTGTTCGCGGGATTCGTCGCCGTTCTCATCGCGTTGGTGTCGAACGGCCTGACCGACGCGCTGCTCGTGCTGGCGATCATCGTCGTCGTGCAGCAGCTCGAAGGCAATGTGTTCCAGCCCATGATCCAGAGTCGTGGACTCGGCCTGCACGCGGCAGTCGTCCTGCTCGCGGTGACGCTGGGCGGGAGCCTGGCCGGCATCGTGGGCAGCCTGCTCGCGGTGCCGATCGCCGCGCTGATCGCGGTGGTCTGGAACTACCTGCGCGAGCAGCTCGGCGAGCCGCCGCAGGAGCCGGAGACCGAGCCGGCACCCGCGGGTGCCGGCGTCCTGTCTCCTGACGGCCCCGAGGCGCGACCGTCCCGCGCGGAGGACTGACGCGCGCCCCTGAGAGGCGCATTCGCACGATCGGTGCCCGCCCCCCGGCCGTACGAAGAGGCCGCGGACCGGCTCGGCGGGGGGGGGGGGACGTGGACCGGCTCGGCGGGAGGACGCGGACCGCCCGGGCGTAGGCTTCGCCCGGTCAAGGACGCGGTGGGGGGCGGAGTACATGACTGCTGGGACAGCACCTCGATGGGGGTCGACCCTCGATTCGGTCGTGGTGTACGCGCAAGGCGCGGTCTGTCACCGCCTGGCCCGGGGCAGCGTGCCGCCGGACGGCCGGGTGCGGGTGACGGGGCTGCCTCGTTCGCTGGACGCCGGCTCACTGCGGGCCCGTGTCCTGAACAACTCCGGGGTGCGCGTCACCGAGGCCCGGGTGGAAGTCGAGGCCGAGCCGCTCGGCACCGGCACGCTCGATGAGTCGCGGCGCGAGGTGGAGCGGCTGTCCGACGAGCATGCGGCGGCCCTGGCACGCCGGGACCGGCAGTTGGGCCTGGTCGAGGAGGTCAGGGCGCTGCTTCCGGTTCCGCCGGCTCGCAGGCGCGAGGACCCGCACCGCCTGACGCCGGTCGACGCGTGGCTGGATCTCGCCGACTTCGTCGACGAGCGGCTGACGGGACTGCACGCACGCCTCACCGAACTGGAGGAGGCGCTGCGCCGCGTCGAGCACGAACTCGCCGTCGCCGCGGACAGGCTCGCCCACGCCTCCACCGACGCACCGCCGGCGCACGTGCGGACCACGGTCTGCGCGGTCGTGGCACTCGACGGCACCTGCGGTGAGGATGTGGAGCTGGAGCTGGAGTACGGGGTCCCGGGCGCCGTCTGGGTGCCCGGCTACCGGCTGACCCACCGTGAGGGCGGCGGCACCGGAAACCTGGTGCTGCGCGCGTCGGTCGCGCAGCGCACGGGCGAGGACTGGACCGGCGTACGCGTCGCCCTGGCCACCGCCGACCTGCGACGCCGCACCGACCTGCCGCGGCTGCGCTCGCTGCGGATCGGACGCCGGCAACCCGCCCCCGCGCCTTCCGGCTGGCGCGAGCCCCCGGCGGGGCTCGGCGACCTGTTCACCGGGTACGACGCGGCCGGCCCGCCTCCGGCAGCGGCGGCCGCGCCCGTGGCCTTCGGGGCCGGTTCCGTGCCCGGTTCCGTGCCCGGTCCCGTCCCCCCGCCTCCGCCGCCTCCGGCACCGCGGGGCTACGGCGGGCCCCCCGGCGCCTTCCCGGTGCCCGGCGGCGCGGCCGGTGCCTCCCCGGGGGTCTTCGGCGGCGCCATGCCCGCTCCGGCACAGCCGGTCCAGGCACAGCCGGTCCAGGCGCGGCCGAGCGGCAGGCCGCGTACCGGTGGCGGGCCCTACGCGGCCTCCGCCCCCATGGCGCCCGAAGCTCCCGGAGTGGCTGTGCCACCGCCTCCCCCGGCACCGACGGCCGGGCCGCCACGGCCGAGCGGCGCCGAACTCGACTACGCCTCCCTCGTGCTGCGCGGCCCGGAGGACGGGGCCGGTCACAGGGGCAGGCTGTTCCCCGACTCCCCCTTCGACGCGGTGGCGGCCGAGTACCGCCGCCGCGCCGAAGCCGTGGCCGCGCTGCCACTGCCCGGCCACGCCGTGCGGCCCCGCGAGTCGGCGGGCTCCTTCGACCACCGCTTCGACGCCGCCGCCCGCGCCGACGTCCCCTCGGACGGCACCTGGCACACCATCACCGTCGGCGAGATCCCGGTCGGTCTGCGCACCGAGTACCTGTGCGTACCGTCCGTGGAGCAGACCGTGTACGCGACGCTGGTGCTCTCCAACGCCACCGGCCAGGCCCTGCTGGCCGGCCCGGTGGAGGTCACCGTCGACGACGACTTCCTGCTGACCGCCGCACTGCCCACGCTCGCCGCCGGCGGTGTCTGCCGGGTGGGGCTCGGGCCGGCCGAGGGCATCCGGGTCACCCGCCGTACGAACCTGCGCGAGTCGACCTCGGGTCTGCGCAACAACACCACCGTGCTCGACCACCGTGTCCACGTGGAGCTGGCCAACCGGCTCGCGAGGCCGGTCACCGTCGAGGTCCGCGAGCGGGTGCCCGTCACCTCCGAACCGGACGTCCGCATCGAGGAACGGGCGGACTGGACGGCCCCCGAGGACGGCACGGGGTCCGAGCACCACGCCCCGGGCACCCGCGTCTGGCGGGTGGACCTGCCCGCCGGCGGCACCGCCGCCCTCGACGGCGGCTACGAGATCCGCATCCCGGCCGGCAAGGCCCTGGTCGGCGGCAACCGCAGGAGCTGACACACCTCATGTCCACGGCACCCGAGCCGATCGCCCTCCCCGTCACCGCCGTCACCTGCCTGGAGGACCGCGCCCACGTCGAGCGCTCCGCCGAACTCGGCCTGGAGGCCGGGGTGCAGCGGCTGCGCCTCGGGCCGGTCAGCGCCCTGGCGGTCGACCGCACCCTCCACGCCGAGCTGACCGCCGACCACCCCACGGCTGTGCTGGACGTACGGATCGTCCGGACCTGGACGCCCCGCGGGCCGGAGCCCTCCGCCGGCGACGACTCCCCCCTGCGCCGGCGGACGCACGCCCTGGAGCAGGAGCGGCTCGCGCTGGGGCAGCGACGCGACCGGCTGCGTGCCCGCCTCGACCTGCTCGGCCGCCTCGCCGCCGACCTGCTCCGGGAGATCGGCGAGGGCGCCGGCGCCGGGGAGACCGCGACCACCCGCTGGGCACGCGAACTGGACCGGGTGGCCGAGGAACGCGACGCGTACGGTGAACGACTCCGCGCCGCCGAGGCCCGACTGGCCCGCCTCGCCGAGGAACTCGGGGAGGCTCAGCGGGCCGTGGACCTCGCCGAGGGGGACCCCGCCGAGCTGGTCGGCCATGTCGAGCTGACTGTCGAGGCCGCGGTCGCCGGGCCGGTCCGGCTCCGCCTGAGCCACCTCACCCCGTGTGCGCTGTGGCGGCCCGCCTACCGGGCCGTGCTCGACGGGGACTGCCTGACGCTGGAGACCGACGCGATGGTCTGGCAGCGCACCGGCGAGGACTGGTCGGACGTACGGCTGACGCTGTCGACGGCCCGGTCGGCGCAGGCCACCGACCCGCCGCGGCTGGGCGAGGACCGGCTGATCCTCAAGGACCGCTCAGCGGCGGAGCGCCGCACCGTCGACGTCGAGGTCCGTGAGGAGGAGACCGGGGACCTCGGCCCCGCCCCGGTGCTCGGCCTGCCGGGTGTCGACGACGGTGGCGAGGCGCGGGTGCTGCACTCCCCCGCGCCGGTCTCCGTGCCCTCGGACGGCCGTGCCCACCGGGTGCCGCTCTCGGCGTTCACCACGGCCGCCGGCAGCGAGTACGCCTGCTCACCGGAGCTCTCCCCACTCGTCACCCAGGTGGTGCGGTTCGACAACCTGTCCGGCCACGCGTTGCTCGCCGGACCGGTGGACCTGGTCCGCGACAGTGGGTTCAGCGGTCGCGGCATGCTGGAGTTCACCGCTCCCGGCGCCGCCGCCGAGCTCGCGTTCGGCAGCCGTGACGACCACCGCGTGATCCGGGAGACCGAGGAGTCCCGCGAGTCCGCGGGCATCACGCAGCGGACCGTGGTCACCCGCACGGTCCGGTTGTACGTGTCCAGGTTCTCCGCCCCCGGGGAGACCGGCGAGCGGGTGGTCGCCCTCCGCGAGCGGATCCCGGTGTCCGAGACCTCGGCGGTGGACGTACGGCTGCGCGAGGAGGCCTGCTCGCCGGTGCCCGACGCGATCGACGCCGATGGGGTCGTCCGCTGGAACGTCGCCCTCCCGCCCGACAGCCACCGCACGGTCACCCTGGTCTACGAGCTGTCGGCGAGCGGCAGGGTCGCCGGGCTCTGAACGGTGCTCCCGCGCGGGGCGTCGGGGGTCCCCGGCCCGGCCGGCAGCCGGTCGAGGACGATGCCGAAGAGGTCGCGGTAGGCGGCCAGCGTCTCGTCGTCGCCCTCCAGCGTCCGTTCCGTGCGCCGCCCGTCCGCGGTGGTGACCAGCTTGCGGCCGCTGAGGGTGACCCGGCCGTCCTCGGTGAGCAGCGAACAGACCGGGGACCGTGTGAAGTGCGACGCCGGTGAGGTGCGGTGGTACCAGGAGCCGGCCTCGAAGTCGGGCAGCGTCCGTGCCCGCCGTTCGACGCGGTACCGCGCCTGCCCGTTCCGCAGGACCTCCCAGTCTCCGTCCGGGGTCTCGTCGACACGGAACACTCCGGCCGGGTCGTCCTGGTCCCGGCGCTCCTGCAGGGACAGCGGGTAGTGGCTGTGGTCGCCGAACCCGACGTCCACGAGCCAGGGTCCGGTGCCGTCGTCCGTGCCGACGCGCAGCGCCAGATGGTCGTAGGGGATGCCGATGCGGCCTTCGTCGTCGAGAGTCCGCACCTGGAGGAAGGCCACCCGGAAGCCGAGGTCGCGCAGCAACACGGCGAACGCGCCGCCCAGCTCGTAGCAGAAGCCGCCGCGCCGGGCGTGGACGACCTTGTCGAGCAGCGCCTTCTCCTCCAGGACGATCTCCTCACCGAGGTGGATGGAGAGGTTCTCGAACGGCACCGTCAGCAGGTGCCGCAGGTGCAGTTCGCGCAGTGCGCCGGCGTCGGGGCGGGAGGGGCGTGTGGTCCCTATGCGGTCGAGATAGGCCTGTGTGCCGGCAACGGTGCTCATGGGGGCATTCTTGGCGTCCCGCCGCCGCCTGTCATGCGGCGGAAGCCGTAGGTCTGCCGACGGAGGCCGGACCGGCACCCGGCCCGGCCTCCGGCCCGTGGCGCGCCGACGCCGGGGCCGCCGTGTCCGGTCATGGCGCCGGGGCTCCGTCCTCCTTGTCGTCCGCCGTGCCGGGCGGGGGCAGCGGGATGCGGGTCTGGCCGTCGATCGGGGGCGGTGTCCGCTCGCCGAGCCGGTCCTCGAGCTGTTGCAACTGCTGCTGCCTGGTACGCGCTTCCGGTGTCGTCATGTTCTCCTCATCACCACTTCACCGCCCCGGAATCAGCCTGCGCGTTCCCGCCCGGCCGCACCCGTGGCGGCCGCACCCGTGGCGTGGCGTGACATCGCCGTCGCGGGGCAGCAGGAAGGAGACCTCGCCGGTCTCCCCTCGCAGAGGCGGCGGCCGGGTCGCGGCAGGCCGGAACGGAGCGGTGGTTTCATGACGATCGGTGTCCCCGCGAGCGGCTCGGCGTCCGGCCGGCGCGAGCACAGGGCGTACGGCAGAGCCCTGGCCCGCACGCCGGTCGCCGTGTGGGAGGACGATCTCACCGACTGGGCGGCGGCGTTGACGTACTACGCGGTCCTGGCGGTCTTCCCGGCCCTGCTGGTGACCGTTTTCTCGCTGACGCTGCTCGGCACGGGCTCTCCGCAGGAGGTCGTCGCGCAGCTGGGGGCCTTCGTGCCGGAGGCGGCCCGCCCGGTGCTGGAGCAGGCGCTGGGCGGCTCCGCGGAGGAGCCGTCGGTGCGCTGGGTGCTGGTCGTGCTCACCGCCGGCGCCGCCCTGTGGTCCGCCTCCAGCTACCTGGCCGTGTTCCGGCGCGCGTTGCACGCGATGTACGGCGCTCCCGACTGCCGTCCGGCGTGGCGGACGTTCCCCGCCATCCTGCTGAGGGCGTTGGCCGTGCTCGCTCTGCTGGTCAGCGGGGTGCTGACGCTGACCGCCGCCGAGTGGGTCGCCAGGGCCATCGGCCGGGGTACGGGGACGGACCACCAAGCGGCGTTCATCTGGGCGGGTCTGAAGTGGCCGCTGCTGTTCGTGGTGGTCGTCGCCCTGGTCCTGCTGCTCTTCCGGTCCGGACCGCCCGAGTCCCGTGGGGTGCGGCAGACGGTGGCCGGCGGGACGCTGGCGGTGCTGCTCTGGCTGCTGGCGTCGATGGGGTTCGCGTTCTACGCGGCGCACGTCGCGAGGTACGACCGCCTCTACGGCTCCCTGGCGGGTGTGGCGGCGTTCCTCGTGTGGCTGTGGGTCTCCCACGTGGTGTTGCTGGCCGGCGCGCAGTTCAACGCGGAACTCGCGCGGGACGGGCGGCCGGAGAGGCCGGATCCCTGTTCCCCGGCGTCGTGAACCGCGCATCGTCATGGTTCGGCCGGGCGCGGGGGGCAACAAGACGGCCATGACGACGGGTGGCGGTGTGGCGGCGGGACGGATCGGTGCACTGGTGCCGTTGCCGTTCCTGGGGCTGTTCATGGTGGGGGCGGGCCTGCTCATCACCGGTCCGGCGGCGGCCCGGTGGCCCTTCTCGGCGGAGGACGCCGTCAACACCTGGTTCGCCGGGCGGCGGAGCGGCACGGCCACGGTCGTCTCGGAGTGGCTGGCGTTCGCCGCCTCCACCGAGAGCGTCATCGGTGTCACGCTCGCGTGCGCCGTCGCGCTGATCGTGCTCCCGCGTGCCGCACGGTGGACGGAGGCGCTGTTCCTCGTGGGTTCGGTCGCCGCGCAGTCGCTCCTCTTCCTCCTGGTCACGGCGTGCGTGGAGCGGCCTCGGCCCGACGTGCCGCGGCTCGATCCCGCCCCGCCGACCTCCAGCTTTCCCTCGGGACACGCGGGGGCGGCGCTCGCCCTCTACGGCGGGCTGGCCACGCTCGCGGTCAGCCGGCTGCGCGGGCCGTGGCGGTACGTCGTCGCCGGTCTGCTGCTGGTCGTGCCGCCCGCCGTGGCGGTGTCCCGCGTGTACCGCGGGATGCACCATCCGAGCGACGTGGTCGGCGGCCTGGTCAACGGCGCGGGCGTGCTGCTCGTGATGGCGCACGCGCTGCTGTCCCCGCCACCGCGACCGGACAGGCCATGGGACCGGGCGCCCGGTGCCCCTGGGGCCGCCGGCCGTCCCGGTTCCCGCCCCGGCCGGGAGCGGAGGCCGCGCGGCGGCGAGGTCCCGGTCACGGTCGGGCCGGGGGCGAGGGGCGCCGGGCCCGGCGCGGACCGCCGTGCCGGACCGCCTCCGCCTCCGCCTTCCGTCGGCGGCGCGTCCTCCGCGTGGTTCGCCGGTGGTGGGGGCGGGTGGAGCGGAGAGCCCGGACGGGGGCGGGGCACGTGAGCGGGGAAGCCTTCCGCCCGGGCGGCGCACCCACGAGCCGTCCGCCGCGCCCGACCCCCGGGACGCGCCGGGCCGGAACGCGGCCATGGCGCCCCGCCGCGCCGCCGGTTCCGTACGGCGGGGAGGGCGACGGCCCCGGCGACGGACGGCGACGGCGACCGCCGCGACGTCACCGACGCGGGAGCGCGGCGCGGAGCCCGTCAGGGCGTCGGCCGGACAGGGCGTGTGTCGGCGTCCACTGCCGCCACTACCGCCACCAGGGCGTGGCGCAGGTCACATACTGAGCAGTTGGTAATCTTCCTCGCCCGGTGGGAACGTGACGCCGGGGCTCCGCGGGAGCACCCCACGGGACGACCCAGGAAGTGAGGAGCGGCTGTGCGTGCGATACACGTCACCGAATTCGGCGGGCCGGAAGTGCTGCGGCTGGTGGAGGTGCCCGACCCCCGGCCGGAGCCCGGCCGCCTGCTGGTCGGCGTCTCGGCGGCCGGCGTCAATTACGCCGACACGCACGCGGTCGAGGATTCGTACCTGTCCTCTTCCGCCCTGCCCATGATCCCGGGCGGTGAGGTGGTCGGCCGCACGGAGGACGGACGCCGGATCGTCGCCCTCGCGGACAACTACGGCGGTTACGCCGAGAAGGCGTCGGTCCGGGAGGACCTGGCGATCGACGTCCCCGACGCGGTGAGCGACGGCCAGGCCCTGGCACTGATCGTGCAGGGTCTCACCGCCTGGCACCTGCTGCGCACCTCCGGGCGTGTGGCGCCGGGCGAGTCGCTCGTCGTGCACGCCGCCGCGGGCGGCACCGGGTCGCTCGCCGTGCAGCTCGCGAAGGCGTTCGGGGCCGGTCGTGTCATCGCCACCGCCTCCACCCCGGAGAAGCGCGAACTCGCCCTCTCCCTCGGCGCGGACGTCGCCGTCGACTCCCACGCGGACGGGCTGAAGGACCGGCTGACGGAGGCCAACGGAGGCCGGAAGGTCGATGTCGTCCTCGAGATGACGGGCGGCCAGGTCTTCGAGGAGTCCCTCGCCGCCCTGGCGCCGTTCGGCCGGCTCGTCACGTACGGCATGGCGAGCAGGCAGGCACCGCAACCCGTCCACGCCGCACAGCTGATGGGCCGGTCCCGGGCGGTTGTGGGTTTCTGGCTGATGCACGCGATCGGGCGCCCCGGGATGTACCGGGAGCCGATGTCCGAACTGCTGGCGATGGTCGGTGACGGACGCCTGGCGCCACGGGTCGGCGGTGTCTACCCGCTGGCCGATGCGGCACGGGCGCACGAGGACCTCCGCGCCCGCCGGACGGTCGGCAAGCTGGTGCTCGACACCTCCCGCTGAGGGCCGGTCGGCGAAGTCCCGTACGTCCCCGCCCGGAATCCGTACGGGACCCCCACGGACGCCGCGCGTCTTCGGGGCGCGTCTCGGACGGGGGTGCGCCTGCGGGCCGGGGCCCGTGCGGGGGGGCGCCGTGGGGTGGCCCTCCCCTGGGCGCGTCACCGGAACGGCGTGGCCACGCCCGCGCTCCGGCTCCCGCCCCTCCCCCGCGCTTCCGCCCCCGCCCCCGCTCCGGCCCCGGCCCCGGACTTCGACTCCGCGATCTGGCCCGGCGAGTGCGCCGACCTGATGGACCGGCTCGACGTACCGGATCTGCGGCCTTTCATCGGGGCGCTCCGCGACGACGTGGACCAGGGCGCGTTGAGGGACGTGTTCACCGGCTTCCTGTCACCGTGTGCCGGCCTGGCGGACTTCAGGGCCTACCTGGCCGTCGCACGTGCCCACCCCGGCGATCCGGGACTGCTGCCCGCGCTCATGCTGCGGCATGTGCGCCTCGCCCCGGGAGAGGCCCTCTGCCTCGGCGCGGGCGTCCCGCACGCGTACCTCTCCGGTCTCGGGGTGGAGATCATGGCGAGCTCCGACAACGTCCTGCGGTGCGGCCTGACGAGCAAGCACATCGACCGGGACGAGTTGCTGAAGGTGGTGCGCTTCAGCGCCCTCCCCACCCCTGTCCTGCTCCCCCGCGCCGAAGGGGACGAGCACGTGTATCCGGCGCCCGTCGAGGACTTCCGTCTCTCGCGGATGGCGCTCGACGCCCGGGCGCGTCCGCGACCGCTCGGCCCCGGCGCCCCTCAGATCGTCCTGTGCACCCGGGGCGAGGCCCACCTCACCTCCGCTGGCATCTCCTTGCGGATCGGTCCGGGCCACGCGGTCTACGTACCCGCCCGGGAGCGCGTCACCGTGACGGGCCAGGGGACGGCCTTCCGTGCCACGGTCGCCCTGTCCGGCGATCGCCCGGACACGGGCGGGCACTGAACTTAACCGGTTCCGTTGTATCTCTTGTTCCAGCCGCCGCGGAGCCCTAGCCTCTCCTCAGTCGCCGAGACGGCCGAGATGACCGACCGTCGTGAGCACCGGTCGCGCGAACAGGCGCGACAGGTCCCCGGCGCCATTCCTCCCGCCGCCCGGTGAGAGCCGCAGCACGACGCCGGACGGCGGGACACCAGTCGGCTTCGACGGCCGCACGAGCACGGCCCCGACGGCTGCCGGGAAGTCCCTTCCACGCCGTCGGAGAAGTCCGTCGGGCCGGCAGCACCGCATCCTCCACATCAGGAAAGCCGTATGCCGCGGAGCGCACCGACGCGGCGTACGCGCCACCGAATCGGGAGCACCCCATGAGCAGGAAACTGGCCACCGCGGCGGGAGCGCTGCTGGCCGTCGTCGCCACCATGTTCACCGGCCCACCCGCGGCACAGGCCGCCGAGCCGGCCGCCGGCTTCCACGTACGCGACGGCCGCCTCCTCGACGCGAACGGCAACGACTTCGTCATGCGAGGCGTCAACCACGCCCACGCCTGGTACACCGCCAGGACGGGCCAGGCGCTCTCCGACACCAAGGCGCTCGGGGCCAATTCGGCGCGGATCGTCCTCAGCACGGGGGACCGCTGGACGAAGAACGACTCCGCCGACGTCGCGAAGGTCGTCAGCCAGTGCAAGGCCAACCGCCTCGTCTGCGTGCTGGAGGCCCATGACACCACCGGATACGGCGAACAGGCCGGAGCGATCTCCCTGTCCGACGCGGTCGACTACTGGATCGAGGTCCAGGACGCGCTCAAGGGGCAGGAGAAGTACGTCATCCTGAACCTCGGCAACGAACCGCACGGCAACGTCGGGTACACGGCGTGGACCGCGGACACCACCAACGCCATCACGCGGTTGCGGGCCGCCGGATTCACCCACACCCTCATGGCGGACGCCCCCGCCTGGGGGCAGGACTGGACCTTCACCATGCGGGACAACGCGCCGGGTGTCTTCGCCGCCGACCCACAGCGCAACGTCGTCTTCTCCGTCCACATGTACGGCGTGTTCGACACCGCCGCGGAGGTACGGGACTACCTGGGCCGGTTCGTCGCACGCCGACTGCCCATCGTGGTCGGCGAGTTCGGGCACGACCACTCGGACGGAAATCCCGACGAGGACGCCATCCTGGCGACCACCCGGGAGCTGGACCTCGGCTACCTCGGATGGTCCTGGAGCGGGAACGGCGGCGGCGTCGAGTACCTCGACCTGGCGGCCGACTTCGACGCGAGTCGCCTGACCACCTGGGGCAGGCGCCTCTTCGAAGGTCCCGACGGCATCAAGCAGACCTCCCGCGAGGCGAGTGTGTACGGCTCTCCCGGCGGGGACGACACCCGGGCCCCCACCGCCCCGGGCAGGCCCACCGCCTCCGACGTGACGTCCACCGGAGCCCGGTTGGCGTGGGCGGCGGCGACCGACGACACCGGTGTCACCGCGTATGACGTCGTACGCGTCGACGGCACCCGGGAGACCCCCGTCACCACCACCGCCGCCACCGCTGTCACCCTCACCGGCCTGGCCCCGGCCACCGCCCACATCTTCGCCGTCTACGCCCGGGACGCCGCGGGCAACCGCTCCCCCCGCTCCGCCACCGTCTCCGTCACCACCACCGACGGGCCGGCGACCGGCGGCTGCGCCGTCTCCTACCACCTGGACGAATGGAGCGGCGGCTTCAACGCCTCCGTCGACATCCGCAACACCGGCACCCGCGACATCACGGGCTGGCAGCTCGACTTCGCCTTCCCCGGCGGACAGACGCTCAACTCCTCCTGGAACGCGAAGGTCGTCCAGCAGGGCAACCAGCTCCGTGCCACCCCTGAGCCGTGGACCGGCACCATCCCGGCAGGCGGAACGGTGAGCTTCGGGCTCAACGGCAGCTCCACCGGTGGCAACGGCGTCCCCGCCTCCTTCACCCTCAACGGCACCGCCTGCTCCAGGATTTGACCGCCGGACCGCCCCGGACCGTACGGGCCGGGGCGCTGCCCCCGTCGGCGCGGCGCCCCCGTCGGTGCCTGCCCCGTCGGTGCCTGCCCCGTCGGCGCGGCGCCCCGAACCACCCGCCCGCCCCGGCCGGCCCCCGCCCCGGCACCGTCGCGGGCACCGCACGGCCGGCACCGTCGCGGCACCGCACGGCCGGCACCGCACGGCCGGCACCGCACGAAGAACCGGAGGCAGGACGTGCACCGGCGAGCAGGGTGCCCCCTCCGCGAGCAGGGTGCCCCCTCCGCGGGCGGGGCGGCCCCCCACCGGGAGGGGCGGCTCCTCGGCCGGAGGGGCCGTTCCTCGACGGACAGGGCCGTGCCTCCGGGTGACGAGGCACGGCCCCGGGCGGTGAGCCCGCTACCGCCGGGGCGGCCCGGTGGACCCCCGTGGCGTCAGCGACGGCGTCGGTACCCGCAGCGACTCACCACACGAACCGTCGATCACCCCGAACAGGGCGCGGGCGACCTCCCCGCCGAACTGGTGGACGTCGTGGCTCATCGCCGACAGCGGCGGATGGGTCAGCCGGCACAACTGGGAGTCGTCCCAGGCGAGCAGCGATACGTCGTCGGGCACGGTCAGCCCCATCTCGGCGGCCACCGCCGCGCCCGCGACGGCCATGATGTCGTTGTCGTACACGATCGCCGTAGGCCGGTCCGGTGTCAGCAGCAGGCCATGGGTCGCCCGGGCGCCCTCCTCCCCGGCGAAGCCGGTGGCCACCTGCCGGCGGCCGCCCAGGCCGAGTTCGGCCATCGCCGCTTCGAACGCCGCCCTGCGGATGCCGCTGTGCCCGAGTCCGGCCGGACCTCCCACCCGGGCGATACGCCGGTGCCCCAGCGCCGCCAGGTAGCGCACCGCCTCGGCCACGGCCGTCGCGTCGTCCGTCCACACGGAAGGGAAACCACCCGTCAGCGACGGGTGGCCCACCGCGACCGCGGGCAGGCGGATGGCCCTCAGCGCGGGCACGCGGGGATCGTCGTCGTGGAAGTCGACGAGGATCGCGCCACCGATCATCTTGCCGCGCCACCACCCCTCGTACAGCGTGATCTCCTCGCGCAGATCACGTACCAGGCGGAGCAGGAGGGAGCAGGAGCGCTCCGCCAGGACGCTTTCGATGCCGGAGATGAACTCCATGTAGAAGGGCTCCAGGCCGAGCAGCCTCGCCGGACGGCAGATCGCCAGACCCACGATGTCCACCCGCCGGCTGGACAGGCTGCGCGCGGTCTGGTGCGGGGACCACCCGAGCTCGGAAGCGACCTCGAAGATCCGCCGCCGGGTGGCCTGGGAGACCCCTGGCCGGTTGTTGAACGCCATGGAGACGGCGCCCTTGGAGACGCCCGCCCGTGCGGCGACGTCGTTGATGGTGACGCGTGGGGAAGCCTGGTTCACGCCGGGTCCGCGCTGAACAGCGCGGCGCGGACCGCCGCGACCCGCACGTCGCCGCAGCCGGTCACCCGGATACGGGCTTCCTCACCCGGGAGCAGGGTCCGCAGCCCGCTGTCCGCGACCGCCTGGGGCGCGAGCCGGTCGGCCTGCAACAGGAGGTCTCTGACCAGGGTGCGCGCCGTGACCACGACATCGACGGCGCCGGTCCGCCCGGGCACGGGCTCCGTGCGGACGTCGTACCGCGCCCGTGGGTAGGCGAACTCCTTGTCCGGTACCGGGAAGTGGACCGCGCGCAGGCCGTCCGCGTCGGCGACCAGGAACTCCTTGGGCGACCCCGGCGTGGGGCGGAGCTCCGGCGGGAGTGCCGTCCGGGCCACCGACCGCGGCTCGGCCGCCACCTCGACGACGGCCTCCCGGACCACTCCGCCGTCCGCGTCGAGCAGCCGCAGGGTCACGGCGGTACGCCAGGGGTCGGCGGACTGGTTGTCGACGGCGAGCTCCGGGCCGTCATCCTCGCTCCTGCCCGGCAGGAGGGTCAGCAGACGGTCGGCGTACACCCGGCGCAGCTCGTGGTGGAGCGGCTTGAGGCGGCCGTCACCGTCGACGGCGGCCCACGAGCTGACCGGCCAGCAGTCGTTGAGCTGCCAGACGACCGTGCCCGCGCACAGCGGCCAGTGCGCCCGCCAGTGCTCGATGCCCGACCCGACGGCGCGGGCCTGGACGACCTGGGCCAGGTAGTGCCAGCGGTCGAAGTCGCCCTCGGGGAGATCGAAGTGGCGTGCGATGCCCCGGTTCAGCTTCCCGTTGCCGTCCTCGGCCTTCTGGTGGTGCAGCATTCCCGGCGAGTCGGGGGCGAGGTCCTCTCCGGGCAGGGCACGTCGGAGTGTCGCCAGGGCGGGCGGCGCCTGCCAGCCGAACTCCGCCACGAACCGGGGCACACTCGACCGGTACTCGGCGTAGTCCTGCCGGTTCCACACCTCCCAGGAGTGGTGGGTGCCGTGCCGGGTGTCGTTGGGGTGGTGGTCCCAGGAGCCCGACCAGGGGCTGCCCGCCGTGTAGGGGCGGGTGGGGTCGAGTTCGGCGACGATCCGCGGGAGGAGCCCGAGGTAGTAGCCCTCGCCCCAGGAGTCACCCGCGAGGGCGGGCTCCCAGTCCCAGTCCCGGAAGCCCCACAGGTTCTCGTTGTTGCCGTTCCACAGCACCAGGCTCGGGTGCGGCATGAGACGGACAACGTTGTCGCGCGCCTCCGCCTCGATCTCTCCCCGCAGCGGCTGCTCCTCCGGATAGGCGGCGCAGGCGAAGAGGAAGTCCTGCCAGACCATCAGGCCGAGTTCGTCGCAGGCGTCGTAGAAGGCGTCGTCCTCGTAGATGCCGCCGCCCCACACCCGTACCAGGTCGACGTTCGCCTCCACCGCCTGGGCCAGCCGCGCCCGGTACCGCTCCGGGGTGACGCGGGAGGGCAGGACGTCGTCCGGGATCCAGTTGACGCCGCGGGCGAAGATCCGCACACCGTTGACGACGAAGGTGAATCCGGTGCCGTGCGCGTCGGCCGACCGGTCGATCCCGACGGTCCGGAACCCGATCCGCCGTCGCCAGGCGTCGAGCGCGGCCCCGCCGTCGAGCAGCGTCACGTCGAGGCCGTACAGCGGCTGGTCGCCGTGGCCGCGCGGCCACCACAGCCGGGGTTCGCCGACCTTCAGGCGCAGCACGGCCTCCTCGCCGGTGAACGAGACCTCGGCCGTGGCTCCCGCCCCGGCCCCGGGGCCCCGCACGGTGGCGCGGGCGGTGAGCGGCCGCCCGGAGCCGCGCTCCGAGCGCCGCACCTCGAGCCGTACCTCCACATGGCCCGTCCCGCCTTCGACCGTGACCAGGGGGCGGACCCGGTCGATCCGCGCCGTCGACCAGTGCTCGAGCCGCACGGGGCGCCACATACCGGCGGTCACGACGGTCGGTCCCCAGTCCCATCCGAAACCGCAGGCCATCTTGCGGATGTACTGGAATGGCTCGGGGTAGACGTTCGGCCGCTCGCCGGTCAGGGCGCGGACGGCGGCGGCCTCCTCGTACGCGGAGGTGAAGCGCACCTCCAGGGCTCCGGTGCGGCCCGTGACGTCGAAGCGGTAGCCGCGGTGCATGTTGCGGGTCTTCCCCAGGGCTTCGCCGGCGAGGGTGATCGTGGCGGCCGTGTCCAGGCCGTCGAAGACGAGGTCGGTCCGCTCGTGCGCGCTGTCGTGGACCAGGTCCGTGACGTACGACCAGGTGCGCCCGCCGACCCACGCGACTTCGGTCTCGTTCCGCCCGAGGTACGGATCCGGTATGACCCCGGCGGCCAGCAGGTCGGTGTGAACGCAGCCGGGAACGCGTGCCGGGAGCAGCGTTTCGTCGTGGCGCAGACTCCAGCCGTCGATCAGCTGGGTGACGTCCTTCATGGTGTGCGGCTCCAATCGCCTGGCGGGTGGGGTGCGTGTGCGACGCGGGCCAACCTAACCGGCGCATTCCCCGGTGTCCATGAACCGGTAAAGCTCGATTCCGTTACGCCCTGCACGTGAAAAGCGCCCGGACACAACCCACTTGGGGTCCGGAACGAAGATGCCGGTAACGATTGGGCATCGCGCCGAAAACTACTACTTTACCGGTTCACTTCCGGCTGACATAGTGCCGACATCCCACCCGTAGACCTGAGCCGTAACCCTGAAGGAGTTGGGCACATGGGGAAGACCAAAACGCTCACGGGCGCGCTTCTCACTGTCACGATGCTGACCGTGGCGGGGTGCGGCGGTGGAGGCGGCACCCCCGGCGAGACGGCGGCCGCGCCCACCGACCCCGGCGGCGTGTCGGGCGAGATCAAGGTCCTCACACACCGCACCGACCTCGTCCAGAACGGCGCGATGAAGCGCTACACGGCGGAGTTCAACAAGATCTACCCACGGGTGAAGGTGACCTTCGAAGGCATCACCGATTACGAGGGGGAGGTCAAGATCCGCATGAACACCAAGGCGTACGGCGACGTGCTGATGATTCCCGCGGTGGTCGCCAAGAACGACTACCCGAAGTTCTTCGCCCCCCTCGGGACCAAAGCGGAGCTGTCGCGCCTGTACCGCTTCAGCGACAAGACCGAGGTCGGCGGCAAGGTCTACGGCATCGCCCAGTTCGGCACCGCCAATGGCTTCGTCCACAACAAGGCACTGTGGAAGAAGGCCGGCGTCACGCAGTGGCCGAAGACGCCCCAGGAGTTCACCGCCGCCCTGGAGACGGTCGCGGACAAGACGGGGGCCGTGCCCTACTACACGAACTTCAAGGACGGCTGGCCTCTCGTGCAGTGGAGTTCCAACATCGGGTCGGTGACCTGTGACGCGAAGGCCACCGACAAGCTGTCGGGCCCCGTCTCGCCCTGGAAGGCGGGCGGCGAACTCCACACGATCGATGCGCTGCTGCACGACATCGTGAAGCGGGGACTGTCGGAGAAGGACCCGTCCACCACCAACTGGGAGACCTCCAAGAATCTTCTCGGCAAGGGGAAGATCGGCGCGATGATGCTGGGCTCCTGGGCGATCACGCAGATGCGGGAGGCGGCACAGGAGGCCGGCGGTTCCCCGGACGACATCGGTTTCCTGCCCTTCCCCGCCCAGCGGGACGGGAAGTTCTGCGCCACGCTCGTCTCCGACTACCAGCAGGCGGTCAGCATTCACTCCGGGAACAAGCCGGCGGCCCGCGCCTGGATCGACTGGTTCACGGGGAAGTCCGGCTACCCGGCGACGGAGGGAGCGGTTCCGGCACTGAAGTCGGCACCCATGCCGGCCACGCTCAAGGAATTCGTTGACAACGATGTCACCTTCGTTGAGCGGTCCGAGGCGGAGACGGGCACGGTGAACGCGATCGACAACGCCGCCGAGCTGGGTCTCAACAAGCCCGACTACCGGCAGAAGCTGATCGACATCGCGCGTGGAGCCCAGCAGGGCACCCTCCAGGACTACTTCGACGACCTGGACAAGAGGTGGAACGAGGCTGCCAGGACCGCCGGCTCCTGACCCGGCGGCCACGGGCCCCGGCGGCGTACGACCCCGTCGGGCCCACGTCCTCCCGCTCCCGCGGACACGAAAGGCCGACATGACCGAGACGACCGACACCGCACCCCGGGCCACCCCGGCCGGCCCGCAGCGTCCGGCCCGAAGGGTCCGCCGGACGGGGCGCGGGGCGAAGCAGCACCCCGGTGGCCGGACACCACGGGGGCGTTCCTGGCGCCACTCCCCCCTCCGGCGGATCACACCGTGGCTGTTCCTGGCGGCGCCGCTCACGCTGCTGATCACGTTCACCTACGTCCCGGTGGTGAGCATGGTCTCCTACAGCTTCACCGACTGGGACGGCGTCAGCCCCGACCGGAACCCCACCGGCGTCGACAACTACGTACAGATCCTCACCCGTCCCGAACTCTTCCGGGTCTTCTTCGTCAGCGGCTATTACCTGGCCGCGTCCATCTTCCAGATAGCCGTCGCCCTGTACTTCGCGACGGTCCTCAGTTTCAACCTCCGGTTCCGCGACTTCTTCAAGGGCATCCTCTTCTTCCCCTACCTCATCAACGGTGTCGCCATCGGCTTCGTCTTCCTCTACTTCTTCCAGGACGGCGGCACACTCGACTCGGTGCTCTCCTGGCTCGGCGTGCGGAGCGACCACGCCTGGCTCGGTGACCCCACCTCGGCCAACGTCTCGCTCGCCGGCGTCTCCGTCTGGCGCTTCACCGGGCTGAACTTCGTGCTCTTCCTCGGCGCGATCCAGTCCATCCCGGGCGAGCTCCACGAAGCGGCCGAGCTGGACGGCGCCGGGAAGTGGCAGCGGTTCCGGCACATCATCGCCCCGAGCATCAAACCGGTGCTCAGCCTCAGCGTCATCCTGGCGATCTCGGGCTCCCTGTCGGTGTTCGAGATCCCCTACATCATGACCGGCGGGGCGACCGGGACGTCGACCTTCGTGATCCAGACGGTCAAGCTCGCCTTCCAGTTCAACAAGACCGGCCTGGCCTCGGCCGCCGCCGTGGTGCTGCTCGCGATCATCCTCCTGGTCACCTGGATCCAGCGCCGCCTCGTGCCCGACGACAAGGTGGACCTCGTATGACCCCCGACCTGACCGCCGCTTCAGCCGGTTCCTCCGCCGCGGCCGCCCCCGCCGCACCGGCCGGTTCCTCCGCCCCGCGCTCCGCCCGGCGCCGCTTCCCCGTCGGGACCGCCCTGACCTACCTGTCGCTGCTGATCGCCACACTGGTGGTCCTGCTGCCCCTGGCCGTCGTCTTCCTGACGTCCCTCAAGACGTCCCAGGAGGTCTCCGACGGCAGCGCGCTCTCGCTGCCCGGCAACTGGCTCAACGTGGGCAACTACGTCACCGCCTTCACCGACGGCCACATGCTGACCGCCTTCGGCAACACCGCGTTCATCCTGTTCTTCTCGATCGGCGGCACCGTGCTCATCGGCTCGATGACGGCGTACGCGATCGACCGGTTCGAGTTCCGCGCCAAGAAACTCGTCATGGCCCTGTTCCTGGTCGCGACGCTCGTACCGGGCGTGACCACGCAGGTCGCGACCTTCCAGCTGATCAACGGCTTCGAGCTGGTCGACACCCGCTGGGCGCCCATCCTGCTCTACATGGGGACGGACATCGTCTCCGTCTACATCTTCCTGCAGTTCATCCGGGGCATTCCCGCGTCGCTGGACGAGGCGGCCCGGCTCGACGGCGCCAACGCCTTCACCATCTACCGGAAGATCATCCTTCCCCTGCTCAAGCCGGCCGTCGCGACCGTGGTGATCATCAAGGGGATCACCACCTACAACGACTTCTACATCCCGTTCCTGTACCTGCACTCGGAGGACCTCGGCACCATCTCCACCGCCCTGTTCCGCTTCAAGGGACCTTTCGGAGCGCACTGGGAGGCCATCTCGGCGGGCGCGATCCTCGTGATCCTCCCCACCCTGGTCGTGTTCCTGCTGCTCCAGCGATGGATCTACAACGGGTTCGCACGGGGCGCCACCAAGTAGGGGGCGCCCGGGGGCGTTTCCGTGGAGGGCGACCGCCCCGGCCGTGGCCGGTTCAGGGAGTACGCGGTGGGGAGGTGCTGCCCCGCGGCACGAGGCGGGCGTAGCCCTCGCGCACATCGGTGACCCGGTCGCCCGCGACGAGTGCGAGCAGCGCCTCGGCCGCGTGGGCCCCGTAGGCGGGGATGTCGCGGGACACGGCGGAGAGTGCGGGGCGGACGACCTGGGTGAGGGGCGACTCGTCCCAGGCCACGATGGAGAGGTCGCCGGGGACGTCGAGACGCAGCTCCTGGGCCACCGAGAGGGCCGCCACCGCCATGATGTCGTTGTCGAAGACCATCGCGGTGGGGCGGTCGGGCCCGATGAGCAGGCGGCGTGCCGCCCGAGCCCCTTCGTCGCCCGTGTAGTCGGTGTGGACGACGGCCGGCCGTGGCAGGCCCGCCTCGCGGCAGGCGTCGAGCATCACGGCGTCGCGCTCGGCGGTGTGGGCCAGCTCGGCGGGGCCGGCCACCCGGGCGACGCGCCGATGGCCGAGCGTGGCCAGGTAACGCACGATCTCCCGCACGCTCTCGCCGTCGTCGGACCACACCGAGGGCAGGGAGCCGGAGGTCTCCGGCGGTCCGACGACCACGGCCGGCAGCCCCATCTCCTCGACGGCGCGTACGCGCGTGTCCGACGAGTGCAGGTCCACCAGGAAGACCCCGTCCACCCGGCCTTCGCCCCACCAGCGCCGGTGGACCGCGCTCTCCTGCTGATGGGTCTCGACCATCTGCAGCATCAGCGCGTACGACCGCCCGGAGAGGACGCTCTCGATGCCGCTGACGAACTCCATGAAGAACTGCTCGACGCCCAGCGTGCGGGCCGGCCTGCGCACGACCAGCCCGACCGCCCGGGCCCGTGCCCCGCCGAGCACCCTGGCGGCGTTGTTGGGGCGCCACCCGAGCTCTTCCGCGATGGCCTTGATGGACGCCCTGGTCTCCTCGGACACTCCGGGCTGGTCGTTGAGGGCGTAGGACACGGCGACCTTGGAGACGCCCGCGCGACGCGCGATGTCCGCCATCGTCGGACGCTTCACGCGCCACCCCCTGAGCCTGAGCAGGACCTTCGTGTCGCACAAGACTCTACCGGCCGTCGCACGGCCGGGCTCCGGGGCGCCCGGCACCACCGGACCGGGGGTCCGGGCCCGCACCGGAGGAGGAGCGCCGGTGGCGTGAACGGTCCGGCAGCGGGGGTCACCGCGCGCCATCCCGGCCAGGCCGGGCCCGGCACGGGCCTGCGGAACCGGTCGTTTCGCCACTCCGGCTCCGGCAACTGCCCTGTCCCCGAGGTGACTTCGTTATGATCGCCAGCCCCCGGCTGTTGGAGGACGCCATGAGTGAACGCCTTGTCCACGTCGAAGTGCCCCTGGGCGACGGCAGCGACGAAACGATCCGTGTCCAGATACGGGAGCAGGAGGAGGATCTCGTCCGGGTGGGCCGGGGGGAGCGGTCCGTCGTACGGGCCGAGCGGACCTTCGGCCAGATGCTGGACACCGTACGGCCGGTGGCCGAGAGCTTCGTCAACCGGTTCAGCGGGCTGGCGAACGCGCCGGACGAGATCACGCTGGAGTTCGGCGTGTCCCTGTCCGCCCAGGCGGACGTCGTCATCGCCAGTACCGCGACGGCGGCGAATTTCACCGTCAGTTTGACCTGGAACAGGAGTGACGCACGCGACGCGGCTGGCGATAATCCGCAGGGAACGTGACCGGACGGGCTCACCACGGAACGCGGAGGTCGCCGGTGACGGGGGCGGAACGGCACAGCGCGGACGAGATCCTGGCCTCGACGGTCGCGCGGATCGCGGGACGGAACGGCGAGGTCGCCGGTGCGGGCGCACTCATCGCTCCCGACCTGGTGCTGACCTGCGCGCATGTGGTGTCGGACGCCCTGGGCCGGCCACGGCACGAGACGGTGCCGGCCGGGACCGAGGTCACGGTCGAGTTCCCCCTGGCCGACCGCCCGGACGGCCACGCCGGGCCGCCGAGCCGGACCGGGGAGGTCGAGCACTGGGTCCCCACCAGGGCGGACCGTACCGGTGACATGGCCGTGCTGCGGCTGCGGGACGCCGTACCCGGTGTCCACCCCCTGCCCATGGCCGATCCCGAGAGCGTCTGGGAACACGGGGCGCGGGCCGTGGGCTTCACCGGTGGCGAACCGGGCGAGATCTGGTTCCGGGGGAAGCTGGCCGGGAGCACGAGCGAGGGCTGGGTGCAGCTGTCCCGCGCCGACGGGCAGACCGCGCACATCAGGAGGGGTTTCAGCGGCAGCCCCGTCTGGGACAACGAGATCGGGGCGGCCGTCGGCCTGGTGGTGGCTGCCCAGCCCGAGCGGGAGGGCCAGCAGGCGTTCGTCCTGCGCACCAGGACCATACTGAGGGAGCTGGACCAGCTCGCCCCGGTCATCCTCCCGGCCGGTCCCTTCCGGGGACTGGCCACCTTCCGGGAGGACGACGCGGACGTCTTCTTCGGCCGGGACGCCGATGCCGACGAGGTGGTCCGCGTCCTGCACGGCGACGACCGGACCGTCACCCTGTACGGTCCTTCGGGTTCGGGCAAGTCGTCGCTGGCACTGGCCGGAGTGGTACCCCGGATGCGACGGGCGGGGTACGACGTCCTGGTGGTGAACGCCGGGCAGGTGTCCTCCCCGCGCTCCGCGCTCGCCACCGAACTGTACGAAGCCGTCCGGACGGGGCGGTACGGGCTGCCGCCGCGGGTGGACGACGCCGACACCATCGAGAGGTGGCTCGCGGCGAAGGACCTCACGGACACGTTCCACCGCGTCCGCGGTTCGGCCTCCGCCAGGCTCCTCGTCGTCCTCGACCAGGCCGAAGCGCTCCTGGACCGCACCGACGCCGAGGTCGCACAAGCCGTCGACCTGCTCTTCCCCGAGCGTCCTGCGGCCGGCCTGCGGGTGCTGGCCACCCTCCGGGCCGACTTCGTCGACGCGGTCCTGCGCCACCCCCGGCTCGGTCCCGCGCTACACGGCGGAGCGACCCTCCCGCTGACCCCCATGTCCCGGGAACAACTCCGCCAGGTGGTCCTCAGGCCGCTGGAGCGCGTCCCGGCAGTGGCGTACGACACCGGCCTCGACCGGCGCATCCTGGACGACGCGGGCGGCGAGGCCGGGGTCCTGCCGCTCCTGGGGTTCGTCCTGGAGCAGCTGTGGGAACAGCGGGCCGGCGGGCGGCTGCGGGCGACGGCGTACGAAGAGATGGGCGGCGTCGCCGGAGCGCTGGAACTCCACGCCGAACGAGCCTGGCAGGAGTGCGTCGGCGGACGGAAGGCCGTGGAAGCCGAGGCACTGCGGTTGCTCACCGGCCTCGTCCGGGTGCTTCCCGGCAGCGAGACCCCGCTGCGCCGCCGTCTCACCCGTGACGAGGCCGGCGAGACCCGGTGGAGGATCGCCCAGTCGTTCGCCGGGCGGCGTCTGCTCGTCCTGCGCGGAGGCGAGAAGGAGCCCGAGACCGCCGAACTGGCCCACGAGGCACTCATCACCGCCTGGCCCGCACTCCGGCGGCAGGTGACGGCCGACGGCACGTTCCTGGCCGGCCGGGCGGAACTGGGTCACGACCGCGAGCGCTGGGAACGCGGCGGCAGGTCCCCCGACCTTCTTCCCGGTCCGTCCCAGCTCGCGGCGGTGGAGCGGTGGTCGGCCGACCGGGAAGAGGAACTGACGGAGGACGAGCGGGCCTTCCTCGCCCTCGCGCGACAGCGGCACCGCGCGCGCCGGAACCGGCTGCGGGCCGCGTGGACGGCGGTGGCACTGGTGTTCGCGCTGATCGCGGGGCTCGGTACCTTCCTCGTCCAGCAGTCCGAGGTCAACCAGCAGCGGGAGGCGGAGTCGGGGTCACGGTCGCTGGCCATCCTCTCCGAGGAGATGGCGGCCACGGACCCGGGGCAGGCGGCGCTGGCCGCCGTGGCGGCGTACGACATCGCGCCGACCCAGGAGGCCCGCAGTGCCCTGATGCGCGGGTACGACCGGTTCAAGGACGCCCAGTGGGTGCTGACCGGCGCCGAGGGGGAGATCGAAGCGGTCGCGATGAGCGCGGACGGCGGCGTGACCCTGGTGACGACCGAGAAGGGTAGCGCGACGCTCTTCGTCCGCACCGGCGGCAAGGTCCGGCGCGTGCCACTGCGGCTGCCGGCGGCGGCCACCGCCCCGATGGTCAGCGAGGACGGCCGGCGGATCGCCTACCTGGCGGACGGCTCGCTCTCCTGGCGCGACGTGCGCCGTGGAGCGACGGACGTGAAGGGCCTGCTGGGCGGGGCCGAGACGATCCGCGGGGCGACCCTCGCCCCTCCCTCGTCCATGTTCAGCGGCCCGGTCGGCATCGCGTCCCTCTCGCCCGACGGCAGCCGGGTGGCCGCGGTCCACGTGGCCGGGAAGGACGACCGGCGGTTGTGGCTGTGGGACCTGGAGAAGCGTGAGCGGCGGGAGGTGCCCGTGGCCGGGCCTGACGTCGAGAGGGTGTGGTTCGGCCCGGACGGGAACACGGTCGTGGCCCAGCGGCCCGGACGGACTCCTGAGGAGGCCTCGATGGTGGCGGTCGACACCCGCACGGGGCGGACGCGCACACTGGCGGACCGGGCGCACACGGAGTCGCGGGTCGCGCACCTGGGGTTGTCGGCCGACGGGGCCGCGCTCGCCGTCTGCGCACGGGGAGCCACGGCGAGCGAGTCGGTCTACCGCCTCATCCGGGTGGCGGACGGTCGCGAGCTGCACCGCTACGAGGCCAAAGCGGGCTGCAACGACATAGCGATCAGCGCGACGGGTGAGCAGTACGCGGTGTCCGAGCTGGGTGGCTGGCACCTGGTCGACAGCCGGCCCGGTCAGAAGGTGAAGCCCTTCTTCGGGCCCAGAACCACGCTCATCTCCGACCTGCCCCTCATCGGAGATCCGCGCTCGCCGACGATGGTCACCTGGGACGAGACATCGGTGACCGGTCACCGGATCGAGGTCGACTACCTCACGGTCGACAGTGCTCCGGTGCTGCTCGACGGCGGCGACCGCATGCTGGCCCACCTGGGCAGTCGCGGCGAGCGGCTGGTCGTCTTCGACTCCAGCGAGAGCCCGCGCGATCCGACCGGCAGGCTGAGGGTTCTCGCATCCGCGAAGAGGGACATGGCGACGGCTCCGGAGGAGTCCCGTAACCTCGTCGTCAACCGCGCCGAGACACTCGTGGCCGACCTCGTCGGCCACGACAGGGTCGCCATCCGGGAACTCCCCTCCCTGCGCCTGGTCGCGGAGGTCACCACGGTCATGCCGCCCGTCGACGGGTCGGGGGAACCGGAGGATACGGTGGAGTTCACCTTCCTCGCCGACGACGAGCTCGTGACGGTCTCCGGCACCCGTATCGAGCGCTGGAACGCCCGCAAGGGCGAGCGCCTGTCGGAGCCTCTGGACGTGAACGACCTCCGGCTCACCAGGAAGAGTCCCCCGCCCTTCTTCCTGAGCAGGCACCCAGAACCGGGTCACGTGCAGATCATGATCAAGGGCGACCCGACGCTCTACGCCGTCGACTTGCGCACGGGCCGTGAGAACCGGGAGCTCCGTCTGCGCTTCGGTGCGGACATCGTCAACGCCACACTCGACAACGGCCAACGGTACGCGGTGACGAAGACGAAGGGCGAGATGCTCGAGCTGTGGAAGCTGCCGCGCCGTCCCGGGAAGGGCGAACCGGAGCGTATCGTCGGCCCGATAGGGCCGTTGAAGTCGCACGGCCTGTACCAGGCGGGTTTCGTCGGAGACAGCTCCGACTTCTACTTGGCCAACGGGGCGTCCGTGCGCTTCCTGCGGTTGACGGACCTGAGCCGCAGCGAGTTTTACGACTTCGACGAGGAACACACCTTCTTGGGCGTGGCCAGGGGCGGGAAGGTGCTGCTCCGGTTGGGGCGCATGAGCAACACGAACATCTTCCGTCTCGACCCCGCGCTCTGGAAGAGGCACGTGTGCGAGGTCGTGGGCCGCGACCTCGACGAGAGCGAGCGCCGGGGCATGTACCAGGGCCTGCCGCCCCGGATCTGCCCCGCCTGAACCCGCCCGCCCGTGGCGGCGGGAGTGGGCCCACTCGCGCTGGGCGCTGTCCCGGGCGGAGCCGCCCTCGCCGATGGGCGTCTCACCGGCCCCCGCCGTGCCGTGCGGCCACGACCACGGCCCGGTCGTGGTCGTGGCCAGTGGTCGTGGCCGCGGTCGCGGTCGCGGGAGGTACGGGGAGAGAGGAGGGCCGAGACGTCACACGTCCTGGATGCGCCGGAAGGGCCGGTCCGCTTCCAGGGCGAACGCGACCTCCAGGAGCGTCCGTTCGCTGCCGGGCCGGCCGGAGAACATGACCCCGACAGGCAGCCCGTCCCCCGTCGTGGTGGTGGTGGTGGGCACCGAGATCGACGGGGTGCCCACGACGTTGTTGAGTGGTGTGAACGCGACGTAGGCGAGAATCCGCTCGATCAGTCGCGGATACGGGACGGCCGGGCTGAGGTGACCGATCGGTGGCGTGGTGTGGGCGAGCACGGGGGAAAGGACGAGGTCGAGTCCGCGGAACGCCGCCGCGTACGCCTCCCTCGTACGCTTCAGCCTGCGCAGCACGCCGGGGGTGTGCCGCCATTTCTTCAGGTACTCCTCGCGCAGCCCCTGGCTGAGGCCGTCCATGCGGCGCCGGTCGAAGTTCGCGCCCAGGGTCCGGCCCGTGGCGCCGATGAGGAACGACAACAGCCCCCAGTAGGTGAGGAAGTCGTCGGTGAAGCGGGGGTCGAGGGCGAGCTCCACCGGTTCCACGGCGTGGCCGAGCCGTTCGAGTGTCGCCACCGTGTCCGTGACGGCCGCCCGGGTGGTGGTGTCGGCGGGGACGCCGTTCGGCGAGTCCAGCAGGAACCCGATGCGCAACCGCCGTTCCGAAGGGCCTTCGACCAGGCCCAGTGGCGGCAGCTTCGGGTTGCGCCAGTACGTCTCGGCGGCGGCGAGAAACGCGGCGGTGTCCCGCACCGAGCGGCTCACGACGCCGTCGGAGACGATGTCCAGCGGCAGTTGGCGGCTCTGCGCGTTCGCCAGGACCCTGCCACGGGTCGGCTTGAGGCCGACGAGTCCGCAGCACGCGGCGGGGATCCGGATCGATCCACCGCCGTCGTTGGCGTGCGCGACCGGCACCGCCCCGGCAGCGACGAGCGCCGCGCTGCCGCCCGACGAACCGCCCGCCGAGTAGCCCGTGTTCCACGGGTTGCGGACCGGCTCGGCGCCCTCGTACTCGGTGGTGGGGCTGAAGCCGAACTCGGGCAGCCGGGTCTTGCCCAGCACCGTGACGCCGCTGCTCAGGAACTGCCGGGCGAACGGGGCGTGCCGCCGCGCGTCCCTGGGGGTGAAGGCCGTGCTGCCGTGGCCGGTGGGCAGGCCCAGGTAGTCGGTGTTGTCCTTGAGGAAGGCCGGCACTCCGGCGAAGGCGCCGTCCGACCCGGTGGCGTGCGCCGGAGCGTCGAGGTGCACCTGGACCGCGTTGAGCCGCGCCTCGACCGCCCGTACCCGCTCGGCCGCGTCCCGGGCGGCCTCGACGGCGCCCACCTCGCGCCGCCGGATCGCCTCGGCGAGACCGACGGCGTCGTGCTCCCCCAGGGCGTCGTCCCGGAAGGCGTGCACCGTGGTCCGTTCCTCGAAAGTCGTCACCGCTACCTCAGCCCCGGCCGTGTGGATGGTTGCCCGCCATCATTCCTTACCAGTGAGTAACAGGCGAGGGGCGCGCGGCGACTCGTTGGCACGGCGTTCCCTGCGCCGCACCGTGGCGACGGCACGGGTACTGGCTTCCGGACCGGAAGTGGTGCGTCGCCGTGGCGATGTGGGCGTCAGGCGGTGCGGCGTGGCCTCTCACCGGCCGGCGGCCGCCGCCCGGGGGCGGGGCCATCGTGCGCGGGGGTTCGCCGGTGCCTCGGGTGTGCGGCGGTGCCCCCACAGCGGGGAGCCGCCGGACACAAGGCGGTGACGGGCGGTTACTCCGGGTCCGGTGCTCCCTGACGGCCGTCGGAGAGAGGGCGTGGTCCGGTGTCGGCCTCGGCCGCGTCGGCGAGGGCCTCGGCCGCGGCTTCCGCGGCCTGCGCGGCGTCGGTGGCCGCCTGGGCGGTCGCTTTGTCCTCCGCGGGCGTCTCGCGTGTGGCCGGTGACTGGGGCAGCACCTCGCTGAAGGCGCGCGACACCCCCTGCAGCGCGGACGTGACCTCGCTGGGGATCACCCAGAAGGTGCTGCCCTGCCCCTGGGCGAGCTGGGGCAGCATCTGCATGTACTGGTAGGCGAGCAGCTTCGGGTCCGGATCGTTCCGGTGCACGGCCTGGAACACCTCGTCGATGGCCTGGGACTGGCCCTCGGCCTTGAGGATCGCGGCGGTGCGGTTGCCCTCCGCCCGCAGCACGGCGGACTGCTTGTCGCCCTCGGCGGTGAGGATCTGCGACTGCCGCTGCCCCTCCGCCCCGAGAATCGCCGCCCGCTTGTCGCGCTCGGCACGCATCTGCTTCTCCATCGCGTCCTTGATGGACTGCGGAGGGTCGATGGCCTTGATCTCCACCCGGTTGACTCTCAGCCCCCATTTGCCGGTGGCGTCGTCCAGTACGCCGCGGAGTTGGTTGTTGATGGTGTCGCGCGACGTGAGGGTCTTCTCCAGGTCCATGGATCCGACGACGTTGCGCAGAGTGGTGACGGTGAGCTGTTCGACACCCTGCAGGAAGTCGGCGATCTCGTACGCGGCCGCCCGTGGGTCGGTGACCTGGAAGTACAGGACGGTGTCGATCTCGACGACGAGGTTGTCCTCGGTGATGACCGGCTGCGGCCTGAAGGAGACGACCTGTTCCCGCAAGTCGATCACCGGGTAGACCCGGTCGATGTAGGGAATGACGAGGTTCAGACCTGGTCTCAGCGTGCGGCGGTAGCGGCCGAGCCGTTCGACATTGCGGGCGCGCGCCTGAGGCACGATGCGTACCGCCCGCATCACGGTGAAGACGGCGATAACGGCGACGATCACGCCTGCCACGAGCAGCGCCGAGACTTCCATGACTCACTCCCGGGGGTAGACGAGCGCGGTGGCTCCGCTGATCTCTATGACGTCGACGGTCGTGCCGGGAGGGATGACGAGCGTCTCGTCGTAGGGCCGAGCCGTCCATTCCTCCCCGTCGATGCGGACCCGGCCGCCCAGCCCGGACACCTCCGAGACCACATAGGCGGCCCTGCCGACGAGCGCCTCCACGCCGAACCGTTCACCCTGGGGCCGGCGCAGGTGGCGCACCGCGATGGGGCGCACGAAGAGCAGACTCACCGTGGCGACGACGGTGAACACCAGGAACTGCGGAAGGAGGGGACCGCCGAACGCCGCGAACCCCGACGTGACCAGCGCGGCCACACCCAGCATTCCGAGCGCGGCGGTGAGGGTGAAGATCTCGGCCACGGCAAGCGCCCCTGCGGCGATCAACCAGATCAGCCATGGATCCATTGCGCCCTCCTGGCCGTGACGACTCCGCGAAGCCACCCGTAAAGGGTGAATTCACCCTTTAAAGGCGTTTTACCCTTTTTTCGGGTCGCGACTCCTTCCGTCCCCGGGCGGGAGGAGGCCCCGGGTCGCGCGGGCATGCCGACGGATCGCGCCCGCCGGTGGAACGGCGGGCGCGGAGTGCAAGGGCAGGACGCGGTCAGGCGTTGCCGTCGGACCAGCCGAGCGGATACGGGTCGGTCCCCGTCTCCACGACGGCCGGTTCTCCGCCCGCTTCGTTGAACGCGGTGAGCGCCGACACGAGAGCGGTTCGCTGAGCGGGCCGGAGACGGGCCACCACTGCGGCGATCTCCTGTCGCCGCTCGGCGGTGACGTGGTCGACCACTTCACCGCCCGCGGCGGTGAGTTGCAGGATGGTCTCACGCCGGTTGCGGGGATTGACGCGGCGGTCGACGAGCCCGGCGGTGACGAGCCGGTCCACCATGCGCATGGCCGTCGAGGGATTGACGCCCAGCCGTTCGGCGAGGCTCACCAGCTTGGCGGGACCCTGGCTGGACAGGACGACCAGCAGCCGGAACTGCGGCAGGGTGACGCTCTCCTCCACGGAGGCGAGGGACCGCGCCGAGATGGCCACGAGCAACCGGGACGCCGTCAAGACGGCGCCCGTCACCGCGTCCACATCCCTTGTCGCCGGAGGCTGCTGTTCAGGGGCCATGCACCCTTTCTACCGTGCGCGGTCCCGGGCATGGTTGCCGGCCGTGCCGGGTACGACCGTGCCGCGTGCGCAGGCCGTGCCGTGTGCGGCCGGGGCTCATGGGCCGGGCCGGCGCAGCAGGAGCATGACGGCGTCGTCGTGGAGGGGGCTGCCGGTGTAGCGCATGAGGTCGGCCCGCAGCATTGTCAGAGTGACCTTCGGGTCCGGGTGCAGCAGCGAGGCGCATCGCTCGGCCAGGGGGTAGAAGCGGCGATCGGCTCCTCGGGCCTCGGTCACGCCGTCGCTGTACAGAAGGAGCTGGTCCCCCGGCGCGAGCGAGGTGCTGTGGGCCGCGGGCCGTTCGGGGCCGGGCAGCCCGAGGCCCAGGGGCGGTGCGTGAGTGGGCGGGTCCAGGCTGGTGACGGATCCGCCGGAGTCCACCATGAGCGGGGAAGGATGACCGTAGTTGACCATGGTGACACGGTGGTCCGGTCCCACCTCGGCCACGACGGCCGTCACGAACTTCTCGCCACGCAACTCCCGGTCGGCCGCTCTCTCCAGCCGCTCGCACACGCTTCCCAGGTCCGGCTCCAGGTGGGCCGCCTCCCGGAAGGCGCCCAGCAGCAGAGCCGCGGTTCCCACCGCCTCCAGGCCCTTGCCCTGGACGTCCCCGACGATCACGCGTACGCCTGCCGGGGAGTCGACGACTTCGTAGAGATCACCGCCGACACGTGCCTCCGCGAGCGCCGACGTGTACGAGACGGCTACGTCCAGGCCCCCGGCGCTGTGCGGGGCGGGTCGCAGCAGCACCCGCTGCACGACCTCGGCGATCGACCGGATCCGGGCCAGCTCGTTCTCACGCCGCTGCCTCAGCACCGCCGCCCACAGGCTCGCCACCGTGACCCCCGCGACCGAGGCGAGCGCGGTCAGCCCTCGACGGTCGGCGAAGAGCCCGTCGTACAGGCCGAGTCCCGCGCAGAGCAGCAGGGCGAGCACGCCGATCAGGGCGGTTCTGCGCCATCCGCCCACCAGTCCGGCGAAGGCGGGCCCGAGAGCCACCAGCGGCAGAAAGCCCACGGACGGCCCGGCCACCACGTCGATCACCGCCACGACCACCATGACGGCATGCGGCAACGCGTACAGCACACGGGCGTTACGGGGGATCGGCTCGGGCAAGGAAGGAATCCCCGGCGGTCAAGCGGTGATGGCGGGCGGCGGCCGTCCGGCACCGCTCCGTGACCGGCCACGAGCTTTAGCCTATGCAAAAATTTGGCTGGTGAAGCATGATGGCGCGATCCTGTTACCGAACCGCAGCCGGTGCGTCCGGCCCGTCCGTAGGTACTTCCATGACTTCATCGCCCGACCCGTCCGATCGGCCGCGGCGGCCCCACGGCTGGAAGCGCCACGTGTCGCGGCTTCCCGTCGCCATGTTCCGTATCGGGCTCGGTCCGCTGTTCGCGGGGCGGCTGCTGCTGCTCATCCACACCGGCCGTACGACCGGCCGTACCCGTAAGACGGTGCTGGAAGTCGTCGACCGGGAGCCGGGACAGCCCGCCTGGACCATCGCCTCGGGCTTCGGCGCGCAGGCGGACTGGTACCGCAATCTCGAGCACCAGCCGAAGGCGACGATTCAGCTCGGCAGGCGCTACCACCCGGTCACCGCGCGCTTCCTGACGCCGGAGGAGGGGGCCGGCGTCATGGTCCGGTACGCCAGGGCCCACCCCCTCCTGGCGAGGCGGCTCTCCACCGCGATGGGATTCCCCACCGACGGTTCCCCGGAGAGCTACCGGCGTGTGGGACGAGAGCTGCCGTTCGTCCGCCTGGAGAGGCAGTTGCCTCCTGCCGACGCCGAGGCACGACCCTCCGCACGCCGTCCGAAGCGGAGTTGAACACCACGGCGCCCGGTCACCGCGCCCTTAACGCCACGCCCTGAACGCCACGGCGCTCTTCCACGTACCTCCCTGCGCGTGCCGTGCCAGCCGCACGACGAGTTCCCGACGACATGTCCGTTGAACCCTGCCGACTCGGGAGGCACCCATGCGTCCAACACGACGCGCCGTACGGCCCATCACCCCGCTCCGCGCGGCTGTCCTGATCTCCGTGGTGTGCGCCGCCATCGCGGTCCTGGCCCTGGCCGTGCGGGCGGGAACCGACCAGGCCTCGGCCGGCCAGCCCGCCGTCGCCGCACAGCACGGCAGCGCCCATCTCGCGGGCTCGGACTCCGCCGGGTCCGCCGCGCGGGACCGCCCGGCAGAACCGCAGCCGGTGACGGAGGTCGACAGCGTCTTCCTGGTGAAGGTGCGCCAGGCCGGGCTGTGGGAGATCCCGGCCGGACGGCTCGCCCAGACGCACGCCGCCAGCGAAGCCGTCAAGCGGGCCGGACTGCACCTGCTGGACGGTCACAGCAAGCTCGACCAGCTCGTCCGTGAGGACGCCGCGATCCTCGGCGTCACCCTGCCCGACGAGGCGACCGAGGAGCAGCAAGGGTTCGTACGCCGGCTGGAGAACGCCCGGGGCGCCGAGTTCGACCGCCTCTTCGCCAATCTGCTGCGCGCCTCGCACGGCAAGATCTTCGCCACCATCGCCGAAGTCCGGGCGGCCACGCAGAACGACCTCATACGCCGCCACGCCCGCCAGGCCAACCAGACCGTCATGGACCACATGGAAGTCCTGGAAGACACGGGTCTGGTCGACAGGGAGACGTTCCGGGAGGTCGAGGAGGCGGTAAGGCCGTCGTAGCGGGATGACGCGGCGACATTGTCGCGGCCATGGCAGGCGGATCGGACCCCTGGCGCTGTTCTTTGCACTGTGCAATGCTCGGGGGTGAGGAGGGCCCGGTGCATGAGCCGGGCCTGCCACCCGGGAGCTCGGCATACAGGCACGGTGACGCAGCTCGAACGGCACGCCCCTCAGCTCCGGAGCCCTCCTCACCACGGAACGCCCGCCCGTGACGGCCATCCACCCCCCGGCACGTGCGGTCCGGCGCGTGCGGTCCGGCTTGGGCGCCCGCACACGGACGCCCGGTCGGCACGTGCGCCCGGGCGCCGCCCCGCCGAACGATCGCGCGCGGGGACGTTTGCGCGGGGCGCGCCCGTGATACCCGTCCCCGCGCCGCCGATGGCTCCCGGCGCAGCCCTCCAGGCGCGCGTCACGGCGGCGGACCCGAGGAGACGGAGAACCATGGCCACCTCAGTCAAGGAAATGCTGACCACCTACCCGGCCGATCTCGGCAATATCGACCGCGAAGCCCTGGCCAAGTGCATCGAGGAATGCATCTCCTGCGCACAGGCGTGTACCGCCTGCGCCGACGCCTGCCTGTCCGAAGGCATGGTCGGTGATCTGACCAAGTGCATCCGCACCGACATGGACTGCGCCGACATCTGCAACGCGACCGCCTCGGTCCTGTCCCGCCACACCGGATACGACGCCAACGTCACACGAGCGGTACTGCAAGCGTGTGCCACGGTGTGCAAGGCGTGCGCGGACGAGTGCGGCAACCACGCCGACATGCACGACCACTGCAGGGCCTGCGCGGAGGCCTGCCGCCGGTGCGAGCAGGCGTGCAACGATCTGCTCGCCTCGCTCGGCTGAAGAGCCGGCCGGCCGCACGGCCGGGACACGCCCGGACCGTGGACGAGTTCCCGGCTAGGCCGCCGGTTCGGCGGTGGCCGGTGCATCGCCACGGTGCGCCAGCCGCCGCCGACGCTTGTCGTCCTTGGGCCAGCTGTGCGAGCCGGGCTTGCGCGCCTCGTCCACCAGCAACTTGCGGCCGTGCTTCCCGGCGAACTCCTTCAGCTTCGCGCCGGCGCGGCCGCCGAGGTGGAAACCCCTCGCGGTGTCGTCCTCGTGGGCGAACTGGAAGATCCCGGCGCGTCGGCCCAGGCTGATGCACTGGCCACTGAATCCCAGGCTGATGGGCCGGGGTCGTTCACCCGCGATCCGGCTGAGCACGGTGTCCGCGGCATGCGCGCCCGTATGGAACGCGGCCTGGGCGCTCATCCGGAGCGGCAGACCCGACGGCGCCGCCGCATCGCCCGCCGCCACGGTGCGTACGTCGTCCACGCAGGTCAGCGTCTCGTCGGTGAGCAGGCGGCCCAGGGCGTCGGTGCTCAGTCCGCTGCGCGCGGCCAGGTCCGGCACACCGAACCCGGCGGTCCACACGGTCACCCTGCTCGGCAGCTCGCGGCCGTCGCCGAGCAGCACGGCACCGGGCGTCACGGCCGTCACCTTCGCGTGGGGCCCGTCGAGCACCCTCACGCCGAGCCCGGCCAGCCGCCTCGCGACCGAGCGTCGTGCCCGCGGGTGCAGATAGGGACCGAGCACCCCGCCGCAGACCAGGGTCACGGCCCGGCCGGGCTCCGCCAGTTCGGCGGCGGTCTCGATACCGGTCGTTCCGGCTCCGACCACGGTCACCGGATCCGTCATGGGCGTGGCGGCGAGGACGGGCCGCAGCCGCTCCACCTCCTCGAAGGTGGCGACCGGATAGGCGAACTCCGCCGCGCCGGGCACCCGGCGGTCGGCGCTGCCGCTGCCGACCGCGTAGATCAGGTAGTCGTAGTCGATCGTGCCGTCGGCAGCCAACGCCACACCGCGTCCGGCCGTGTCGATCCGGGTCACGGAACCGACCACCAGCCGGACGCGCGCGCTCAGGACCTCCCGGTACTCGACGACCGCGTCGTGGGACCCGACCATCCGCTGGTGCAGGCGGGGCCGCTCGACGAAGAGCGGGCGGGGGTTGATCAGCGTCACGGTCACGTCGTCGCGGCGCGTCAGGCGATTGGCCGCCATGACGCCGGCGTATCCGCCTCCGACCACGACGACCTCGGTGTTCCCGGCCATGGTGTCTCTCCTCCGTCTACCAGGGTTCGACCCCTAGGACGAGGTACGGCCGGTCGCTGTGACATCACCCGCGTCCCTGCGTCCCCGCGTCCGGCCCGTGTCCGACGACGCGAGAGCGGTACACGGGGCCTGCTGAGGCGGGCGGACCGCGACCGTGTCGGAGAAGGCGCTGCTCCCGGTCCGGTCGCGGTCGCGGGCGGTCTCACCCGGTTGCCGGTCAGGCGAGTACCGTGTCCCTGCCGGGCCCGTGCCGCGGTGCGGTGCTTCGCGTCGGCACAGGCCGCATGGGCCCCGGTGCACCGGCCGGCCGGCCCAGGCGCCGGGACCCACCGGTGCGGGGCCCCCGCCCTCTCGCTCCACCGCCCGCACCGCCGCTCAGGGGGCATGGGGAGGGGGCATGGGGAGGACCGGCGCCGGATGGGCGGTCCGCGCAGGCCGGGGACGGAACCTGCACGTCGAAGCGCTTCGATTACTTCCTCTGGACATGTGCCAGCTGACCGGATTACTGTGCATAAGCCCTTGAGTTGTATGCGAAGTGCGCTGTCGAAGCGCTTCATCACCTGGAGATCCCGATGGTCACCCTTGCCGACGTAGCGCAGCATGCCGGAGTCTCCGCCAGCACGGTGAGCTACGTCCTCAGCGGCAAGCGAACCATCTCCGCGGTCACCAAGCAGCGGGTGGAGCGCAGCATCAAGGAACTCGGCTACCACCCCAACGCCGGAGCGAGAGCACTGGCCAGCAGCCGGTCCAACATCATCGCGCTGATGATGCCGTTGCGCACGGACATGTACGTCCCCGTGATGATGGAGATCGCCATCGCCGTCGCCACCAACGCCCGGGAGCACGGGTTCGACGTCCTGATGCTCACCGGCGAGGAGGGGCCGGCCGCCGTGCGCCGGGTGGTCGGCAGCGGCCTCGCCGACGCCGTCATCCTGATGGACGTGGAACTGAACGACGCACGGCTGCCCCTGCTGCGCGAGAGCGGCCGTCCCGCGGTGCTCATCGGCCTGCCCGCTCAGACCACCGGTTTCACCTGCGTCGACCTCGATTTCAGCGAGGCCGGTTCGCTGTGCGCGGAGCATCTGGCCGAGTTGGGACACCGTGAGATCGCCGTGATCGGTGAAGCTCCGGCCGTGTACGAGCGGAAGACCGGCTTCGCGGAGCGCACCATCCAGGGCTTGCGCACCCGGGCGCGGCAGCTCGGGCTGCGCGTGCTCCACCGGCCGTGCGAGGGCACCTACGCCGCGATGGCGGGCGCCCTCGGACAGATCTTCACCGAACGCCCCGGCATCACGGGCTTCGTCGTACAGAACGAGCAGGCGGTGGAGCCGCTGCTCAGCCTGTTGCGCCAGGACAGGCGCGCCGTACCCGAGGACATCTCGGTGGTCGCCGTCTGTCCCGAGCAGGTGGCTCTCCAGGGTTCGGTCCGGCTGACCTCCGTCGCCATCCCGGCACGCGAGATGGCACGTCACGCCGTCGACCACCTCATCGCCAAGATCGAGAGGGACGCGGACGACGAGGTCTTCCTCCTCCGGCCGGAGCTCGTCGTACGGGCGAGCAGTGGACCGGCGCCCGTCGGCGGGTGACGGGGCGCCGCGGCGCGCCGCGGCGCCCCGCAGGTCAGTGCGAGGAGACGGCGAAGTCGCGGGTGACGAAGTCAAGTCCGCCCGGTGACGACGTGATCTCGTAGCCGAACTGCACGTCGCCGACGGTCACGTCACCGATCCAGCGCTTGGACTCCCTGAGCCAGTCGAGGACGGCTTTGATGTCCACGGTGCCGGAGGTGGAGTCACCGGTGCGCAGGAACGAGTAGACGGCGTTGGAGCCGTTGTGCCCGCGGTGGACGTCCCAGGTGTGACCGCCGAGAGTCACGCGTCCCTCACTCGTGCCGAGCGGCCCGACGGGGCCGGTCCGGTTGACCCAGAGCATGATCTCGTGCTCGTAACGGCTGTCCCAGATGTCGTACGAGGTGTTGTACGCGCCGGCCGCCGGAACGGTGACCGCGTAGCGGCTGGTGAGGGACGTCAGCGCGCTGATCTTCCGGTTGACCACCTTTTTCGCGTTGGGATAGGACTTGATCCCCCCGGTTCCGGGGTGGTCCGCCCACACGCCCCAGTCGGCCGGGGAGTTGGCCCAGATGGTCTGGCGCCCGGCTCCCTGGCCCCAGATGTTGTTGTAGAGGGTGTAACCACCGCTGTTCCAGGTCCCCCAACGGTCGTGGGAGTACCAGGCGGCGGCGTGCGCGGGTGACGACGCGAGACCGACGACGGTGAGCAGGGCGAGCGTCATCGCGAGTGCGTAACGGCGGCATGCCCGGAGCGTGGCGGGCAGTGCGTGTGCGGTGCGTTCCATGGAGTCCCTTCCACGGGGGCGGGGGTCACGTCGTCCTGGGGATGGAGAGGACGTGCTTCTCGTCGGCGACGAGAGTCAGGGGGTAGTGGTCGCTTCCCGCGACCACGTCGATCGTCCGGTCGACCGAGGGACGGAGCACGGCGGTCGCATGCGTCCCGGACCAGCTCAGGTCGAGGCGCGCCCCGAAGCGCGTACGGATGCCGCGCAAGGTGCCTTCGGCGCACCCCGGCGGCACTGATGGCAGCAGTACCAGCCGGTCGGGGGTCGACTGGACCAGACATTCGATGATCACGGCGGGCAGCGTGTGCGCGGCGTCCGCGTTGTACACGTCCCGGCCCGGGTAGTGGGCGCTCATCAGGGAGTCGTGGAAGTAGTCGCCGCGCAGCACCCGGTGGAGCGCTCCGCCCGCCAGGTGTCCGTCGCGCAGCCGGGCGGCGACGAGAGCGGTGTGCAGGTGGCCGTGCGCCGAGTCGTTCTCGGTGCCGCGCAGGCGGAGGGCGCGGTGTGCGGCCCTCGCCAGGGCGGGGGTGTCGTAGGGGTTGATGTCGTCGAGCGGCCACACCGGGTACAGGTGGCTGATGTGCCGGTGGTCGTAGGTGTCCTCCAGCCCGGCGTGTGCCCATTCGGCCAGGGCCCCGTCCTCGTTGACGCGGTAGGGGGGCAGCCGGTCGGCGAGGGCCCGCCAGTGCGGGGCGCGCGGGTGGCCGGGGTGGAACGCGGCGGCGGTGGTCAGGGCGTGCCGGGCCGCGGCGATGTCCATGGTGGCGTCGACGGTGCCCCAGCTCGCGTTGGCGGGACGGTTCTCGGGCGAGTACGAGGGGACCACCGTGACGGGGCCGTCCGGGCCGGTGCTGACGAGGAAGTCCTCGTAGAACAGCGCGGCCTCGACGAGGACGGAGGGCAGCCAGGGGTCGGGCCGGCCGCTGGTGAGGACTTCGTCGACCAGGGGGTGGAGCAGCCAGTCGGCGCCCGCGGTCCACAGATGCAGAGGGTAGGCGCGTTCGAAGTGGCGGGTGTGTCCGCTCTCCCCGTCGGTGTGGGACGGTGCGACGATGCCACGGGCGCCGAAGATCTCGCGGGCGTTGTCGCGCCAGTCGGCCAGCTGGCCGCGCACCAGTTCCGCGTGGGCCCGGGAGACCTCGGGCAGGGCCCCGGCGGCGGCGGACGACACCTGCAGGTTGAGGTTGGCGTTGGTGGTGAAGGCGCCGGACCAGGCGGTGTCCCAGTCGCCCGTCCAGAGGCCGGTGAGGCGAGGCGGCAGCATGCCGCTGGACGACAGCAGGTGATAGCGGCCCGCGTGGAAGAGCCGTTCGACGAGTGCCGGGCTGGTCGGTCGGCGGAGCAGCACGCTGCCGGGGAGCTCCCTCTCGTCGGGGTCCGTCGTCAGGGTGAGTCCGGCTCGCAGGTAGGCGTCGCGGTGCTCCGCGAGGTGAGGGGCGAGAAGCCGCGCGTACGTCGTGGCGGTGGCGTCCTGCGGGGCCGGGACGGCGGGACGGCCGGGGCGGGCCGGGTCCGCCATGAGCAGCGCGCGCAGTGCGTCCCGGTGCGCCGTCGCGGGGTCGTCCCCGGCGGGGTGCCGCTCGACCCGGGTCAGCAGCAGCATCGCGGAGGCCCCCGTCACCCGCAGGCTGGCGTCGGCCGCCTCCGCGCGGCCGCCGGTGACGGCCACGAAGGTCGTCCCCGTGAAGGCGGTCCGTCCGTTCGCGTACTCGGTGCGCAGGCTCAGCACGGCCCGGGCGCTGTGGTGCTCACCCTTCTCGCACCCGGCCGAGCGGGAGAAGCGCAGCCCGCCGGGCAGCCCGGCCAGCCGCTCGTCCAGGCGGACGTCGGCGCTCAGGCCGCCCGGCCGGGCGGTCATCCGGTGAACGATCACGTCGTCGGCGCGGGAGACGAAGACATCGCTGCGCCAGTCGTCGGTCACGGCGCTCACGATTCCCGTGGTGAAGTCCACCCGCCTGCGGTAGTTCTCCTCGGTCCTCGCCCCCGCGCGCCGTACCCGGACCTGGAAGGCGGGGTGGAAGGGCTGGACCCACAGGTGCGGGTAGCCCGCTCCGAAGCGCTCCGCCGCCGTGACGTCGCCCGCCAGCAGGGCGGCCCGCAGAGCGGGGAGTTCGGCGGCGAGAGCCGGTGGGCGCGCGTCCTCGCTGCCGTTGGGCCGGACCAGGGTGTGGTGGTTGACGATGACGCGCTCGTCGGCGGGGTCGCCGTACACCATGGCGCCGTGCCGGCCGTTGCCGCTGAGGAAGGCGTCCTCCCACCGTCCGGCGGGGTGTGGCTCCCATGTCCCGTGTCTCACGCCAGGACCGCCACGCCGTGGCGTTCCAGGTGGACCGACCCGTCGACACGGCTGCCCGTGAGCACGTCCTGGTGCCGGCCCGGCAGCGTGACCGTGAGCGGCCCCCCGGTGTGGTTGAGCAGGAAGAGCAGGTCACCGCGGCGGACCGCCTCCAAGCCGGGCGGCCGGTCCTCCAGGACGGGCCGTGCGCCCGCCTCGTCGGCGACCCGGGCGAGCAGCGCGCCGAGAGCGGCCGGCTCCGGCAGCGTGGAGACGTACCAGGCACGTCCGTTGCGCAGGACGGCGGGCATACCGGTGAGTTCACCGCCGCGGTAGGTGGCGACCGTCTCGGCCGTGGACGGCTCGAGCTCTTCCGCCCAGAGGGTTCCCCGGAAGGTCTGGAGGCCGTCGCACGTCACCTTCTCGCCCGCCGGCAGCGGCCACCACTCGTGAACGAGGCGGATGCCGAACAGGTCGCGCAGGCGTTCGTCCATGCCGCCGGGACGGATGCGGTCGTCGTGGTCCGCGGCACCGGTCATGAAGCCGGAGACGAGCGTCCCTCCGCCGCGTACGCAGGCGACGAGGTTGTCGACGGCGGTGTCGCTCAGCAGGTAGAGGTGCGGGACGACGACCAGCCGGTAGCGGCTCAGGTCGTGCTCGGGGTGGGCGAAGTCGGTGGTGACGCCGGCCTCCCACAGAGCCCGGTGCCAGGCGCGTACGACGGCGGGGTAGTGCACCTCCGCGGAGAGCCGGCCCTCCTGCTCGTCGGCCCACCAGGAGTGCCAGTCGTGGAGGATCGCCACCTCGGAGGTGACGTGCGTGCCCGCGACCCGCTCCCCCAGCCGGGACAGCTCGGCACCGATCCGCCTGATCTCCTGGTAGGTACGGCCGTGTTCCCCCGCGTGCGAGACCATCGCCGAGTGGAACTTCTCCGCGCCCTGTCGCGACTGCCTCCACTGGAAGTGGCAGACCGCGTCCGCGCCCCGGGCGACCGACTGGAGGGACCAGAGCCGGCCGAGACCACGCGGCTTGGGTACGTTGACGCTGCGGAAGTTCACCGCGCCGGCCGCCTGCTCCATCACCATCCACGGCCCGCGCGCCTGGGAGCGGGTCATGTCCTGGATCATCGCCCCGTACTGGCCGGCGTGCGGGTCGGTGGGGTCCGGGTAGACGTCGACGGAGACGACGTCCTCCTCCTGAGCCCACCTCCACGCGTCCTGGCCGGTCCAGAACGGCATGAAGTTGGTCGTGACGGGGATGTGCGGGGTGCGTGCGGCGACGATGTCGCGCTCGGCGGTGAAGCATTCCAGGAGCGCGTCGGAGGTGAAGCGCCGGAAGTCGAGTGTGCAGGCGGGGTTGCGCAGGTACTGGGCCTTGCGTGGGGGGATGATCCGGTCCCATGTGTCGTAGCGCTGGCTCCAGAAGGCGGTGCCCCACGCTTCGTTGAGCGCGTCGATCGTGGTGTACCTGTGGCGCAGCCAGCGGCGGAAGTGCCGTGCGGTCTCGTCGCACCAGCAGAAGGTGCAGTACTCGTTGTTGATGTGCCACATGTGGAGGGCGGGGTGGTCGCCGTAGCGCGCGGCGAGGTCTTCGGTGATCGCGGCCGCGTAGGTCCGGTAGACGGGCGAGCTGGGGCAGAAGTGCTGGCGTGATCCGTACCAGACGACCGACCCGTCCTCACCGCGCGGCAGGGTTTCGGGGTGCAGGGATCCCATCCAGGCCGGCGGTGAGGCGGTGGGGGTGGCGAGGACGACTCCGATGCCGTGCTGGTGCAGCAGGTCCATGAGCCGGTCCAGCCAGCCGAAGTCGCGCTCCCCCGGGCGGGGTTCCATCCTCGCCCAGGAGAACACCCCGACCGTGACGGAGTTGACCCCCGCCTGCTTCATGAGCCGCACGTCCTCGGGCCAGGTCTCCTCGGGCCACTGCTCGGGGTTGTAGTCGCCGCCGAAGAGGATGCGGGGGCCGGTGGCGTCGTTGAGGGAAGGCATGCGATGACTCGCTTCGTCACGGAGGCGGGCGGGGGCGTCCGGAGGGTCAGACGGGATCGGCGTACTGGATGCCGCGGCCGTTGGTGCCGAGGTAGACGCGGCCGTGGACACGGGGGTCGCCGGTGATCGTCTCGCCGATCCAGCCCCACTGGTGCGCGTCGTCGTTGACGCGGATCCACGAAGCGCCCTCGTCGTCCGAGCGCAGGACGGCGGTGATCTGCCCGACGGCGCCGACCTGGAAGATCGCCGGATACTTCGCGCCGGCGGCGGCCTTGCCGAAGCCCAGGGTGTACGAGGCCCAGCAGCTGGTGATCCCGGTGAAGGTGCGGCCGCCGTCGGTGGACCGGTACAGCCCGTTCCACTTGGCGGAGAGCCAGAGGTGGCCACTGCGGCCCGGGGCGGCGGCCAGGCGGAACTGGGTGTCGCCCGACGGCAGCCCGGAGGCGGCGGGGGTGAAGGTCCGGCCGGCGTCGGCCGATCGGTGGACGGTGCCGTTCGCCGTGTCGTAGGCGTAGAAGCACCGGGGGTCCACGGGGTCGGCGACCGGCGTGGCGCCCCGGGGGAAGGTGGGCACCTCCGCCCAGGTGGCCCCGTTGTCGGTCGAGCGGTGGGTGGCGTACGTGGAGCCGTCCCAGTGGACGAACGACCACAGCAGTACGCGGCCGTCGGCACCGGTCGCGATGGGACCGGGCGCCGTGCCGGCGATGTCCGGCTGGCTCGCGAAGGGCTGCCAGGTCCTGCCGCCGTCGCCGGACCAGGCGCCGTTGCGGTTCGCGGACCAGCCCGTCCGTACGACGTACGAGGGCTTCCGGGCCGCCATCGCGAGCCCGGTGGCGGTGCCGAAGACGGGGTCGGTGGCCATGCCGAGGGAGGGCGAGGCGGTCAGGGAGTCGTGGTACATGACGCCGATGTCGCCCAGGCCGCTGATCAGGTGTGCCCTGCCGCGGGGAGGGGAGATCAGCTGCCGTACGGAGCTCTCCTCCAGGCCGCGGATCTCGGGCGCCCAGTGCACCAGGTCGCGTGTGCCGTAGAGGGTGGCGCCGGTGCCGTAGACGATGTGGTGGGAGTCGAAGGGGTCGACGGCGACCGTCTGTATCCACCAGCCGAACTTGGGCCGGTCCTCGCCCCAGCGAAGGTACGGTGTCTCGGCGACGTCCAGGACGGCACGCTCCTTCAGGGACGTCCAGGTACGTCCGCCGTCGGTGGAGCGGAAGACGGTGTCGACCGCCGCCCAGCGGTTGTTGGTCGTCACCACCAGGGTGCCGGGCCGCCGGGCGTCGACCGCGACGCCTCCGTATCCGAACGTGTCGCGCGACCCGTCCGGGGCGGTGCCGCCGGGCCGGACGGGGGTGATGTCGTTCCAGGCGCCGGTGACGGTGCTCAGCGCGTGTACGCTGCCGTCGCTCTGGCCGTTGGGCCCGGGGGCGTCGGCGAACGTGACGTACAGCAGGCGGGTCGCGGCGTCGTGTGCGGCCCGGATGGGCACGCGGGCCGAGGCACCCTCCGGCTGTCCGGGTACGGGCTCCCACGTGGCGTCGGAGCGGCGGCGGTACAGGGCGGGCCCGCCGTCGGCCCATCCCGCGTACAGCGTCCGCCCGGCGGCGACCAGGAGGGTGATGCCCTGTCCGGTCGCCACCGGCTCGGGCCCGAACGCGGACCGTGCCCAGGTGGCGCCGCGGTCGGTGGACTTCCACAGGCCGTCGTGACGGGTGCCGAGCCAGAGGGTGTCGCTGTCGGCCGGGTCGACGACGAGTCGCTCACCCGCGCCACGCCCGTCCTCGTTGGCCCCGAGTTTCACGGGCAGGTCGGTGCGGGACCAGGTGGCCCCCCGGTCCTCCGAGCGCAGCACGGCTCCGTTGCCAGACCAGCTCTGGGAGTACGTCCCGAGGGCGAGGTAGAGGCGGTCGGGGTGGTGGGCGTCGACGGCCATGGCCTCGACGCCGAGCAGGTTCCAGTCGTCCCAGCCGAGGTGGTCGGTGAGGGGAATCCATGTCCGCCTGCGGTTGTCCCAGCGGTAGGCGCCGCCGATGTCGGTGCGGGCGTAGGCGAGTCCCTCGACCCGGGGGTGGAAGAGGACTCCGGTGACGAATCCGGTTCCGCCGATGACGGCGGTGCGCCAGCGGTACCGCTGGGTGGTGGCCTCCTTCCTGGAGGACGCCCGTGCGTCGCCGGTGACGGGCGCGGCCACGGCGACGGGCGCGGAGAGCGCGGGCCAGGCCGTCAGGCCCGTGAGCGCGCCCGCGGCGAGGACCGTGCGTCTGCCGGGCTGGTTCGAAGGCGTGGTCATGCTGGGAGCCTCTCTTCGTGGGGGTCCTGGGGCCGCGGTGCGAAGTGGCCGCGGGGCGGAGGTGGCTGGGGCGCGGAAGTGGCCGTGGGGCGGGAGTGGCTGGGGGCGCTGGGGGCGCGGAGTGGAGACCGCCGTGTCCGCCCGTGGTCAGGGACGGACGGACACGGCGGCGGCGGGGGCCGCGGCACGTCGACGCGACGAAGACGACGGCACGGGAGGGGCCGGGTCCCGGCCGGGGGCGCCGGGGGCGCGCCGGACACGGGACGCCGTGGAGGCGTCAGCCCTTGACCGCGCCCGTGAGCATGCCCTTCTTGAAGTGCCGTTGGACGAACGGTGACAGCACGGCCACCGGCAGCAGGGCGAGCACCATGACGGCCATCTGGATGGAGAGGGGCGAGAGCTGGCCGGTGTTGATGGCCTGTGCGAGTCCGGTGGGGCGTTCCTGTTTGAGGACCAGCTGCATCATCACGTTCTGCAGCGGCATCATGTTCTGGTCGCTCAGGTAGATCGAGGCGTTGAACCAGGCGCTCCAGTAGCCGACGGCGTAGAAGAGCGCGATGACGGCGAGGACCGCGCGGGACAGTGGCATGACGATCTGCCACAGGACGCGGAAGTCGCCCGCGCCGTCGATCCGGGCGCTGTCGATGAGTTCGGGAGCGACGCTCATGAAGAACGACCGCAGGACGAGGATGTTGAAGACGTTCACCGCGCTGGGGAGGATCAGGGACAGGTAGGTGTCGGTCAGCCCCAGTCCCTGCACCAGGAGGTAGGTGGGGATGAGCCCGGCTCCGAAGAACATGGTGGCGAGGAGGGTCATCAGCATCGGCCGGTGCAGCAGCGACTCGGTGCGGGAGAGCCCGTAGGCGCACAGGACGGACACCGTCATGCTGAAGAGGGTGCCGGTGGTCGTGACGCCCAGGCTCACCAGTGCCGCCCGGGTCACCTGCCCTCCGCCGAGCAGCTCCTGGTAGGCCACGAAGGTGATGCCGCGGGGGACGACGACGAGTCCTCCGGCCTCCGTGATGGTCTTCACCGAGGACAGGCTGGTGACGATCACGATCCACAGCGGGAAGAGGATCGCCGCGCAGGCGAGTGCGAGTACCGTGCCCTTCGCCGCGAGACCCGTCCGGCGCGGCTCCTCCTCCCACACCGGCCGCAGCCGGCCGCGGGTGCCCCCGCGGCGCGTGGCGCTCCACACGGCGCTCATCGCTTGTACACCCCCTGCTCGCCCATCATGTGGGCGACCTTGTTGGCCGCCAGGACCAGGCTGAGGCCGAAGATTCCCTTGACGATTCCGACGGCTGCCGCGTAACTGAAGTCCCCGAACTGGATACCGACGTTCCAGACGTAGGTGTCGAGGACCTCGGCGGCGGTCGGGCCGACCGCGGTGCGCTGGAGCAGGATCTGCTCGAACCCGACGGTGAGCGCGTTGCCGACCTGGAGCACGAGCAGCAGGGCGACCACGGGCCGGAGGGCCGGCAGCGTCACGTGCCACATCCGCCGCCATCGGCCGGCGCCGTCCATCGCGGCCGCCTCGTACAGATCGGGACTGACGGCGGAGAGCGCGGCGAGGAAGACGATGACGCCCCAGCCCGCGTCCTTCCAGATCATCTCGAAGGTGACGAGGAACTTGAACAGCCCGGGGTCGGTCATCAGGTCGATACCCTGGTGACCGTGTTCGCGCAGGGTCTGTGCCAGCATGCCGGCGCCGCCGAACATCTGCTGGAAGATGGTGACGACCAGGACCCAGGAGAAGAAGTGCGGCAGGTAGAGCACCGCCTGCGCCACGGCGCGGACCCGGGGCCGGACGAAGCTGTTGATGAGGAGCGCGAGCAGGATCGGCACGGGGAAGAACAGGGTGAGTTGCACCAGGAAGATCGTCAGGGTGTTCCCCAGCGCCTGCCAGAAGAGCCGGTCCTCCAGCATGCGGTTGAAGTGCTCGATTCCCACCCAGGGGCTTTCGCGCACGGCCTGCCAGGCGTCCTCGCCGAGGTAGGGGTCGTAGTCCTGGAAGGCCACGACGTTGCCCAGCAGTGGTACGTAGTTGAAGACCAGGACCAGCAGGATCGCGGGCAGCGTCATCAGGATCAGGGTGCGATCACGACGCAGCCGGGTTCTCCAGTGGACGCCCTTGGGCGCGCGGGACGGGGCTTTCGTCCCCCTCGCCGCACCGGCGCCCCGGCGCGGGCCGGGCGGGGCCGGGGCCACCGTGCTGTCCTCGGCGACCCGGTCGGGACCCGCCACCTTGCTCTGCGACACGCTCTCTCTCCTCGTTCCCCCTTCGGCCGGCGCTGTCAGGACGCCTGGCCGCCGGTCTCGTCCAGGAGCTTGCGGTACCAGTCGCGCAGTCGGTCGCCGCCGCGTGAGCGCCAGTCCGACACGGCCTGCTGCATGTCACCGACCTTCTTCCGGCCGCGGACGATGTCCTTCTCCAGGTCCTCGAACTGACTGTTGAGATCGGCCCAGCGGTTGGGCTCCTGCACTTGCATGCCGTAGAACAGGGGCTTGGTGACGAACGCGCCCATGCGCTGCTGCCAGCGCACCATGCCCTCGGCGACGTCGGGGTGGTTGGGGTACGCGAAGAACTGCTGAGGGCTCGCGACGTACTCGTAGGTCGCGAAGACCTCGTTGTTGCCCACCTCGGTCTTGGTGATCTCGTTGCCCTTGACGGTGTGGTGGATCCCCTCGACGCCGTAGGCTTTGAGCCGCTGCTCCTTGGTGCCGTACGGGGCCGCGGTGAAGTTGGCGACCGCGAGGACATCACGGATGGTCCTCTCGTCGGCGTTCTTGTTGACGAAGGCCCAGATGTTGGAGGGCGAGCCGGCGTAGAGGCGGGGCTTGCCGCCGTCGTGGTGGAAGTAGTCCATGGCGGCCATGGAGAAGCCGGGGCTGTCGCCCCGCTGGACGACGGTCTTGCCGTACCAGTCGGAGATGTCCGCGTTGTACATCCACACCCGGCCTGCCGTGAAGAGGTTGCCGAGGTCACCGGTCTCGGCCTTGGCGTCGGGGTGCACGAGCCCGGCGGAGTACAGGGACCGGGACCACTCGAGGGCCTCGAGGTACTCGTCGGTCTCGACGCGGTGGACCAGTTTGTCGCCGACGAGCCGCCAGCAGGTGGGTTTCTCGTCGAGAACACCGAAGAACTTGAACGCCGCCCAGGTCATGTCGCCGCAGCCCCAGACCCTGTTCCTGGCGGAGGTGATCTCCTTGGCCAGGTCGAAGAACTCCTGGGTGGTGGTCGGGGGTCGGTAGCCCTTGGCCGTGAAGAGGTCGGACCTGTAGAAGGGCGCGATGTTGGGAATGTCGCTGGTCGGCATGGGCAGGCCGCGGAGCTTGCCGCCGAAGACCGCGCGCTGCCAGGCGCCGGTCGGGATCGCCGCCAGGTTCGGGTAGTCCTTGACCTTGTCCCCCGACAGGTACGGGCCGAGGTCGGCGAACTTGTTGTTGACGGCGCTGGGTATCTTGCCTCCGAGCTCCCACCCGGGGATCACCACGACGTCCGGGACGGAGCTGGAGGCGAGGACGGCTCCGAGCTTCTGTCCGTAGGTGTTGCCGTCCTGGTTCTGCCAGTTCACCTTGACGCCGATGCTCTCGTCCATCGCCGTCCAGTACGGGTTGCCGTCCTTGGGCGAGGTGCCCCAGAGCGGAGCCATGATCGTGAGAGTGCTGCCCTTCCCGAGCTTCTCGGGTACGGAGACGGCGAGTTCCGAGGCCGGCGGGGCGGTGGTGAAGCCTATGGCCGAACCGTTCTTGCTCGGCAGGTCCGGCTTGACGACGTCGGACCCGACGAACGCGGGGAGGATGCCCTGGAGCTTCTTCCCGGTGGTGGCGCCCTCGGCGCGGTCGCCGCCGGACGAACCGCTGCACGCGCTGAGCAGGGGCGCACCGCCGGCGACGGCGATCGCCGCGGCCGCGGTGGAGCCCAGGAACGTTCTCCGGCTGCGAGCCTTGGTGTCGGGCATGGCGTTGCCCCTTTCTTCATGCGGGCAGCCAGTGCACGTTCGAGAGCGGCCGTACGCATGCGAGTCGGCGGATGAGGCTGAGCGGCGACACACGAAGCGGCGAGCGATATTCGACCAGGTTCGTCGAAGCGCTTCGATGTTGCAGCGAGGTTAAGTGACGCGGACAAGCCGTTCAAGAGTCACTCCGCATTTCTTTCGTTTCGCTTTGGTTGCGAAGCATGTGGAGGCATCGGGTGAGTCCGGAGAGCGCCCGCCCCGCACCGGTACGTCTTGACACCCTCCTGCGCCCACCTCCAGCATCGAAGCGCTTCGAACCCGCAGAAGCGCTCAGGACGCTCACCCTTGGGGACACTCTGTGACCGACAACCGGCCGGACGACCGGCCATCCTTCCGCGACGCCGCCCTCTCCTTCGACGAACGCGTCGAGGACCTGCTCCAGCGGCTGACCCGCGACGAGCGGATCGCGCTGCTGCACCAGTTCGCGCCCGCCGTCGAGCGCCTGGGCGTCGAGGCGTTCCGTACCGGCCAGGAGGCGCTGCACGGTGTCGCGTGGATGGGACCCGCCACCGTCTTCCCGCAGGCCGTCGGTCTGGGTGCCACCTGGAACGAGGACCTCGTACGGCGGGTCGGAGAGGCAGTCGGTGAGGAGGTCCGCGCCATGCGGGCCCGCGACCCGCGGGTCGGCCTCAACGTCTGGGCCCCCACCGTCAATCTGCTGCGGCACCCCCTGTGGGGCCGCAACGAGGAGGGCTACTCCGAAGACCCCCGGCTGACCTCCGCCATCGCCGTCGCCTACACCCGCGGCCTGCGCGGAGACCACCCCGTGTACTGGCGCACCGCGCCGGTGCTCAAGCACTGGCTGGCCCACAACAACGAGACCGACCGGGACACCTGCTCGTCCTCGATCAGCCCCCGGGTCCTGCACGAGTACGACCTGCCGGCCTTCCGCCCCGCCGTGGAGGCGGGGGCGGTCGCCGGAGTGATGCCCTCCTACAACCTCGTCAACGGCAGGCCGAACCACCTCTCCCCCCTGCTGAGCACCCATCTGCGTACCTGGACCGACCGGCCCCTGGTGGTCTGCTCGGATGCCGGCGCGCCCTCCAACCTCGTCGACTCCGAGCACTACTACGACACCCACGAGGAGGCCACGGCCGCCGCCCTGCGCGCCGGAGTGGACAGCTTCACGGACCACGGCCAGGACTCCTCGGTCATCGTCGGCCGGGTCCGCGCGGCACTCGACCGGGGGCTCGTCGAGGAGGAGGTCGTCGACCGGGCCGTGCGCCGGCTGCTCGGCATGCGCTTCTCCCTCGGGGAGTTCGACCCGGAGCTCGACCCGTACGCCGGGGCCGGGGCGTTCGACACCCCGGAACACCGGGAGCTCGCGCGGGAGGCCGCGGAACAGGCCGTCGTACTGCTCAAGAACGACGGCCTGCTGCCGCTGGCCGAAGGCACCCGTATCGCGGTGGTCGGGCTGCTCGCCGACGAGTGCAAGCTCGACTGGTACAGCGGAACGCTGATCCACCGCTCCACACCCCTGGACGGACTGCGCGCCCGCTTCGGCACGGAGAACGTCTCCTTCACCGAGGGGGCGGACCGCGTGCGGCTGCGGACGGCGGCGGGCTGGGTGCGCGTGCCGTCCGCGTCCGGCACCGGGACCGCACGGGCGGCCGGGGGAGCGCTCGACCCGGCGCTGCTCGGCGGACGTACCGATCTCCCGCCGCTGACCGTCGGCGGCGACCCGACGGAGTTCGCCATGGTGCGGTGGGGCGAGGGGCTGTTCACCTTGCGAGCGCCCGACGGCAACCACCTCTCGGTCGCCGAGGACGGTCTCGTTCGGGCTTCCGCCGACCAGCCCGGGGGCTGGGTGGTGCAGGAGACGTTCCGGCTGGAAGAACACGGTGCGGGCCATCTCCTCGCGCATGTGGGTACGGGCCGGTACGTCTCAGTCGCCGCCGAGGGCCTCAGGGTTGCCGACGACGGGGACGTTTTCGAGATCGTCGTGGCGAGCCACGGCGTGGACGACGTGACCGCGGCCGCCGCGGCCGCCGACGTGGTCGTCGTCGTCGCCGGCAACGATCCCCACATCAACGGACGCGAGACCGAGGACCGCGTCACGCTTCGCCTGCCGGACGACCAGACGGAGCTGTGGCGCGCGGCCCGCGCCGCGAACCCTCGCACCGCGCTCGTCCTCGTCTCGTCGTATCCGTACGCGGTGACCGACGCGGACGCCGCCCTGCCCGCCCTGCTGTGGACCGCCCACGGAGGACAGGCGGCGGGCACGGCGCTGGCCCGCGTCCTGGCCGGCGACGTCTCCCCGGCGGGGAGGCTTCCGCAGACCTGGTACGCGTCCGACGCCGATCTCCCGGACCTGCTGGACTACGACATCATCGGCAGCCGGCAGACCTACCTGTACCACGAGGGCACCCCGCTCTACCCGTTCGGTCACGGTCTGTCCTACGCGTCCTTCTCCTATGACGGTCTGTCGGCCACCCGCGCCGGCGACACCGTCCGGGTGTCCTTCACCGTCGCCAACAGCGGAACGTGCGAGGCGGACGAAGTCGCCCAGGTCTACGTCCGGGCCCCGGAGTCGGCCGTGGTCCGTCCCCTGCGGCAGCTCGTCGCCCACCGCAGAATGCGCCTGGCTCCCGGAGCGGAACAGCGGCTGGAGTTCACGGTGCCCCTCGCGGCCCTCGGCTTCTGGGACGTCGCCCGGGACCGGTGGACCGTCGACACGGGGCGGTACGTCCTCCTCGTGGGCGCGTCGAGCACGGACGTCCGGCTCACGGCCGGCCTGTGGATCGACGACGAGGAGCCTGTGCCGCGCCCCGTGCTGGAGCGCGGGCTGGAAGCCGCGGACTACGACGAGCAGCGCGGAACCGTGATCGTGGACCGCACCAAGGTGTCCGGCGACGCGGTGACGGTCGCGGCCGACGGCACCGGGGAACTGGTCTTCCGCCGGTGCGACTTCGGCGCCGGTGCCGTCACCGCGTCGGCGGAGATGTCCGCGACCGGTCCGGCCACGGTCGAACTGCGGTCGGCCGACGGGACACTCCTGGCGTCATACACCCCCCTCGTCGCCGGCCCGTACGCCTACGCCACCGCCGGCGCCGCCGTCTCGCTGTCCGGCGTGCGGGACCTGCACATCCGGCTCCGTGGTCCGGTACGACTCGCGCGGCTCTCCTTCACCGGCTGAGAGCACCACCACGCGACAGCCCGGCACCGGGACTCCCCCAGTGCCGGGTTTCGCCGCGCTCACCGCCACCCACGGCGGGGGCGCGCCGACGCGCACCCGCGCGCACGCCCGCGCGAGGCCGTGGCACCGGTGCGCAACCCGCCCCCCGCGCACGCCCGCACGAACGCACGCCCGCACGCACGTGGTGACCTCGCGCGACACCCCGTCGGGTGCGCCGCATCGCCCGCCTCGTACCCGCTGGTGCCCGGCGGCGCCCGGTCCCGGCCGGGGAGGGCGGCCCGTGCCGCCGGGGCACCAGCGCGTCGTGGGGGCGCCGAGGCTCGTCAGCGCGTGGTCACGACCACTTCACCCGCGCCCCGGGCGGAGCCGCCGCCGACGACCTCCACCCGGTAGGGACGATCCGTTCCCTCGGCCCGCACGCGCAGGCCGTCGTGCGTCCGCGCGACGTGGAAGACGGCCGCCGTCCGGCCGGTGTGGTCGGGCACGGCGACCGCGCGGCGGAGTGGTCCGCCCTCGGACTCCGGATGGACCCGCAAGGTCAGTTCGTCCAGCCAGTCGGCGTCCGGCCGCTGGTCGTCGGCACCGAGCGGCAGCACCGCCCCGGGGCGCACGAACAGCGGCAGGCTGTCGAAGCCGTGCCTTTCCCGCCGCCACACCGGTCCGGTCACCGTCTCGCCGGTCAACAGGTGGGTCCAGGTCCCCCGCGGCAGGTAGTACTCCACCTCGCCGTCCGCGGTGAAGACGGGTGCGACGAGCAGGTCGGGGCCGAGCATGTACTGCCGGTCCAGTGTCCGGCAGGCCGGATCGTCGGGGAACTCCAGGAGCATGGGCCGCATGACGGGGACGCCGGTGGTGTGGGCCTCGGTGGCGGCCCCGTACAGGTAGGGCATGAGGCGGTGCTTGAGCCGGGTGAAGCACCGGGCGACCTCGACGGCGGTCTCGCCGAACTCCCACGGCACCCGGTAGGAGACGTTGCCGTGGAGCCGGCTGTGCGAGGAGAGCAGGCCGAAGGCGAGCCACCGCGTGAACACGTCCGGGTCGGGGGTGCCCTCGAAGCCGCCGATGTCGTGGCTCCAGAAGCCGAAGCCGCTCAGGGAGAGCGAGAGTCCGCCGCGCAGGGACTCGGCCATGGCCTCGAAGGAGGCGAAGCAGTCGCCCCCCCAGTGGACGGGGAACTGCTGGCCGCCCGCGGTGGCGGAACGGGCGAAGAGGACGGCCTCGCCGGTGCCGCGCTCCTTCTCCAGGAGCTCGAAGACGGTCCGGTTGTAGAGCTGGGCGTAGTAGTTGTGCATGCGCTCGGGGTCCGAGCCGTCGTGCCAGACGACGTCGGTCGGGATCCGCTCCCCGAAGTCGGTCTTGAAGCAGTCGACGCCCTGTGCGAGGAGCGGCCGCAGCCGGTCCTGGAACCACGCGCGGGCCTCGGGATTGGTGAAGTCGACCAGGGCCATGCCCGGCTGCCACAGGTCCCACTGCCAGATGTCACCGTTCGGCCGCCGCACCAGGTAGCCGCCGGCCACGCCTTCCGCGAACAGCGTCGACTTCTGCGCGATGTACGGGTTGATCCACACGCTGATCTTCAGCCCCCGGGCCTTGAGACGGGCGAGCATGCCCTTTGGGTCGGGGAAGGTGGCGGGGTCCCACTGGAAGTCCGACCACTGGTACTCGCGCATCCAGAAGCAGTCGAAGTGGAAGACGGAGAGCGGGATGTTCCGCTCGGCCATGCCGTCGACGAAGGAGGTGACGGTGGCCTCGTCGTAGGCGGTGCAGAAGGACGTGGTCAGCCACAGGCCGAAGGACCAGGCGGGCGGCAGGGCGGGACGGCCGGTGAGCGCGGTGTAGCGGGTGAGCACCTCCTTGGGGGTGGGGCCGGCGACGACGTAGTACTCGAGCGTCTGGTCCTCGACGCTGAACTGGACCTGGCCGACCGACTCCGAGCCGATCTCGAAGGACACCTTGCCGGGGTGGTTGACGAAGACGCCGTAGCCGCGCGAGGAGAGGTAGAAGGGAACGTTCTTGTAGGCCTGTTCACTGCTGGTGCCGCCGTCGGCCTGCCAGACGTCGACGCTCTGGCCGTTCCTGACGAAGGGCGTGAAGCGCTCGCCGAGACCATAGATCTGCTCGCCCACACCGAGGGCGAGCTGCGCGGCCATGTGGTGGGCGCCGTCGGGAGTGGTGACGAAGGCGGTGCCCTTGCGCTCGGCGGCGGTCAGCCGGCGCCCGTCGCCGTCCACGAACTCGAGCGCCCAGGGCTTCCCGGTGTCCAGGCGCAGAGTGAGCGAACCGCTGCACAGCTCGACGAGGTCGCCCTCGCGCCGTGTGCGGCCCGTGCCGCTCCCCGTCCCCGCGCCCGGCAGCTCGAAGTCGGGCCCGGGGTGGGCCTTGCCCGCGTGATGCGTGACGCGTACGCCGATGACCCCTTCCGCGGGCGAGAAGAACTCGGTGGTGATGAGGGGCGTGTTGAGCGTCGCCCCGCGATGCCGGACACGCTGGACGGCCGCGTAGGCCGTGATGTGGTCGTCGCTGACATGGAGGTCGCGGACTTCGGTGGCGTACGCGGCGTGGACGCCCTCGCGCATCAGCCAGAAGCCGTCGGTGAACTTCATGGGGTTCCCGTGTTTCTCGGTGGAGGGGTGCGTGGATCACGCGAGGAGGAGGGGGCCGGCCCGTTGGAGGCAGGTGGTTCCCGGCGTCACCGGGCTGCTCCCCGGATCGGCGGTGCCCGCGAGGACGGCCCCGTGCCGGGCGCGGCGGGTGCCGTGCTGCCGGGAACCGGCCGGGGCCGCCCGAGCAGGCGTCGTACGGTTCCCGCCCGGGTGGCCCCGGGCCGCCCGTCAGCGGCCGGACGCGGCGGGCGCGCACGTGTCTCCGGGGCAGCGGGATTCGAGGCCGCGAACCGGTGTCGGGCTCGTCGAGGCGGGCGGGGCCGTGACGGCGGTTCCCTCGTACGCGGCGGCCGGCGCCTGCCGCGAGGTGGTAGTGGTGGTGCGGCACGGACCGGCGAGAGTGTCTGCCGCACCGGCCGGGGCGGGTGGGCGCTCCCCCTCGCCGGCGAGGGAGCATCCATGACCCTCCTCCCGACTCGTCGGCGAACCTCCGGCACGGGAACCGGATCCGGCCGCGTCCTCTGCCGCCATGGGCGGCGCCGAAGGCCGAGCACCTCTCAGTCGGAGAGTCGGTTCAGTACGGCGAGTTGCTCGGGGACGCGCTCGTCGGACCACGATCGGAGCCAGGCCGCGTGGTCCGGGGCGTACGCCCGGGGGACCCTTTCGACGCGCATGACCAGCGCGAGGTAGACGCGGTACAGCGCGAGCCGGGCACGGGCGCCGGGTGTGCGCGTCCGCAGGCCGGGGGCGATGGAGCGGTAGCCGGCCATAAGGTCGGGGTCGTCCTCGGCGGCGGTGAGGGGGTCCAGGCCGACGAGTTCTGCCAGCGGGTCACCGAAGAAGGCGCGTTCGCCGTCGGTGAGGCCGCCGAACCGCCAGGTGCCGTTCCCGTCGTTCCCGTCGAGCCCGGTGCTGGACGGCGGGGCGACTGCGGTCACCGGAGACCCCCGGTGGGCAGCTCACGGGCGGCCTCGGTCACCGCCGGGCCGGGCCAGGGGTGGTAACACATCGGAAAGCGTGCGGCATGGGTGCCGATGCCCCGCACCTGACCTCCTACTGTCGAACCGCTTCGACTGACGCCCTTCTGTCCGCGGGCCTCGCTACCGTTACAGCAAACGCCGTCACCGTCAAGGGTTTCATCGACCGGAGGGCGACATCGAGAGAAGCGCCCCCTAGGCTGCGGTGCCAGCATTCCGGCCACGCAGTCGAAGCGCTTCGGGAGGGGCAGGAGCGCCCCGCCGGCCCTGGGCGCCGTGCACGGTAGGGCAGCCCCACGCCGCTCGGGCGCGGGCCGCGGCATCCGCACGCGAGGCGCACGAAGCATCACCGTGAGCACCGGGGCCCGGCCGGCCGTTCCCGTCGGCGACACCACGCCACCCTTCCGGCGAGCCACAGCCGTTCGCCGGTCGCGACGATGAGGCCCGTCACGTCGACCCGGACCGCGAGCCCCGCCGAGCCGACAGGCCGCCACCCGGTTCCGCTGCACGCGGCTGATGCCGCACACGACCGTGTGCCCGCCTCGCAGTCCTCCCGGCCCAAGACCCAAGACCCCCGTCGGCCGTTCCCGGGTTGCCTCAACGGCCGTTCCCCTACACGGAGTCGGCCGCCCCGCCGTCAGCGGCCGCATCCCGGCCCCTTAACCCAACGGGTCGTCCCGTATGGTTAATCGCATGACGCACCCCAGCGCCCCGCGTGGACGCCCGCGAGACAGCCGTGCCCATCAGGCGATCCTGACCGCCGCCGCCGAGCTGGTGGCCGAACTCGGCTACGCCGCCGCCTCCATCGGCGCGGTGGCGGCTCGGGCCGGCGTCGGCAAGGACACCGTCTACCGCCGTTGGCCGGGCAAGGCGGAGTTGGTGTACGAGGCGGTCTTCACCCGGACCGAGGCGGCCCCGGCCCCGGACACCGGCAGCCTCACCGGTGATCTGACCGCCCTGCTGGAGTCCCTCGTCCAGGAGTTCGCCGCTCCGGCCGCGACCGCTGCCCTGCCGGGCCTGCTGGCCGACTTCGCCGCCGACCCGGACCTGCGGGCCCGTATCCGCTCCGAGTTCCTGGCCCCGGCCAAGGACGGCCTGGTGGCGGTGTTCGAGCGAGCGGTACGGCGCGGGGAGGCCGACCCCGGCCTGCCGGTCGACCTGGTGCTGGACACGCTGGCGGGAGCCGTCTTCTTCCATGTCGGCCTGGTGGGCGAGCGGCCCGGCCCCCAGCTCGCCGCTCAGCTGGCGGCCATCGTGGGCCGCGGGATCGAGACCCGGTGAACGCCTGGTTCCTCGCCGCCGGCGCGACCGCCGGCGCGGTCGCCGCCATCCACGCCGTGGCGGGTGGCCGGGATGTCGTTCGGCCGCTGCTCGCCGGCGACCTCCCTGACGAGCCCCGACGCGTCCTGTACGCGGTCTGGCACATGGTCACGGCCGACCTGGTCCTGGCCGCCGCCGTCCTGCTCTGGCTGGCCCTGGGCAACCGACCGGGCGGGGACACGATCGCCTGGATCCTGGCCGCCCACTTCGTCGCCTACTCGGGCGTGTTTCTCACCGTCTCCCTGGCGGCCGGCTGGTCGAGACCGCTCGCGCGCCTGCCTCAATGGATGCTTCTGTTGCCGGTGGCGGTGCTGGCGGCGGCCGGAGCGGCGTGAACCGGCGGCGGCAGGCGTGAAGGCATGACCAGCGCGCCCATCGTCACACCCGGGCCTCCACGTGAACGGCGGCCGACGGGTGACGGCCCTGGCCACCGACGCCGGGCGGTGGCGGCGGTGGCCAGGGCCGTGACGCGGGGGTGGGCGCGTGACTCCGGCTCAACCAGGGAATACGGGGCTCTCCGCCTCGCGGTCAGTGCGTCAGATGCCAGTCCGGAACCGACGGCATGTGCGGCGCCATCGACCGGGCCCGCTGCCAGACACCCTGTGTCTGCTCGGCGGGGCGCTGCTGCTCACCGTGCAGGGCGTTGAGGACCACCAACGCTCCGGTCAGGGCCGGTACCGCCCACTGGGCGCAGGCGAGCTGGCGCTGGGCCTTGTCGGTGTCGATGGGGTGCTTGGCCGCCTTCTCGGCATCCTCGGGGTCGGCCGAGGAGGCCAGCTCGATCTTCTTGCCGAGCACGCGGGCGTATGCGGTGACGGCCAGCGCCGCACCGGTGATGACGGTTTTGGCCAGCGTGGAGGCGCCCACCCCCTGCTGCGCGGCGACGCGGGGAGCGTTGGCGACCAGCAAGCCGCCGCTGCCGAAGAGGTGCGCGCCGATCGCCGCGGCGTTGACGGGCGTCCACTTCGCCCACCCGGACGATGCGATGCGGGCGGTCGCGGCCCAGGTACCGCCCTCGGCCTTCGCCGCCTCGTTCAGACCGACGGCGCCCATGAGGGAGCCCCCGAACCACGCGGCCAGCCCCACGTCGTGCAGACTGCGCATCAGGGTATTGCGTTCGGACATGGGGGGCTCCTTCGCAGGCAGGACAGAGGTGGGGCGGCGGGTGCTTGCCGTATTCACCGTCGCCCGGCGATCTCGTGACTGCCATTCCGGATGGTACGAACGAGGCAGCCGACGGGGCCGAGGACCGCCGGAGCGGTGAGGCCCGGGCGAGGGCGCGGCCCTCCACCAGGGCCGGGACCGGTCGGCTCCGCCCGGCCGCGGCGCAGGGCGCGTCCTCGTCGGTCTAGGCGCCGGTCGTGGACCCCGGCCGGACGATCATCAGCACCGTCACGACCGCCCACAGCAGGTTGAACACCCCGGTGAACATGGCGAGCCGCACGGTCGCATCCAGCGACCTTCCGGTGCTCGCTTCGAGCAGCGCGCTCTGCCGGGGCAGTATCAGTGCGCCCAGGACCAGCGCGGCGAGGGCGGTCAGCGCGATGGACACGATCAGCCAGGCGTCGCCGAGCACCCCCATGTTGCCCGCGGTGGCGAATCCGAAGACCGGCACGACGACACCGACGGTGGCGTACACCCGGCAGATGCGGTGCAGCAGCCGCAGTGTCTCGGCGGCCCGCACGTCATCGGGCGACGCCATGGCGCGGCGCGCGGCGGGCGGGAACATGCTGGCGGCGACGGTCACGGGCCCGATCGCGACGATCGCGGCAATGACGTGGACGGCGAGGAGAAACTTGGTCACGGCGGTGACGGTAGGCGGGAGCGGACCGCTGGGAGAATTGGCAATAGTGCCACCTTTCAACGGATTCTCGCCATGCGGTATTCATGAGGTAGCCGGGGGCCCGCGGCTGGTGAGAGGCGTGGGAGGGCGGTCGGCGGAATCACGTCGTACACCGGTGATCCGGCCATACGCTTCCGTCATGCACACCGTCGCCGTACTGGCCCTGGACCGCGTGATCCCCTTCGACCTCTCCGCCCCGATCGACGCCTTCGGCTGGGCCCGGCTGCCGGACGGCCGGGAGGCCTACCGGGTGCGGGTCTGCTCGGACCGGGAGGAGGTGAGTGCGGGCGCGTTCACGGTGCGGGCGCCGTACGGACTGGAGGTACTGACCGAGGCGGACACGATCATCCTGCCCGGCGTGGAGGACCCGCCGGACCCACTGCCACCGGGCGTCAGCGAGGCCCTGCACGCGGCGGCGGCCGAGGGCACGCGCATCGCCTCCGTCTGCGTCGGCGCGTACCTGTTCGCGGCGACGGGCCTGCTGGACGGCCTGCGCGCGACCACGCACTGGATCGCGGCGCCGGACCTGGCGGCGCGCTACCCGAAGGTGACGGTCGACCCGAACGTGCTCTACGTCGACAACGGCCAGTTCCTGACCTCGGCCGGCGCGGCGGCGGCCATGGACATGTGCCTGCACATGATCCGTAAGGACCACGGCTCGGCGGTCGCCGCGCACGCCGCCAGGATGTCCGTGATGCCGCTCGAAAGGGAGGGTGGCCAGGCCCAGTTCATCGTCCACGACCGACCGCCGGCGCCGTCCGGCGCCACCTTCGAGCCACTGCTGACCTGGCTGGAGGACAACTGTGAGAAGGACTTCACGCTGGACGACATCGCGGCGCGCGCCGGGATGAGCACCCGGACCCTGAACCGCCGCTTCCGCGAGCAGACCGGGACGACGCCGTTGCAGTGGCTGCACCGGGCTCGGGTGCGGCGGGCACAGTATTTGCTGGAGACGACGTCCTCTTCGGTGGAGCGGATCGCCTGGCAGTGCGGATTCGGCTCGCCGACGGCGTTCCGCGAGCGCTTCCGTCGGGTGGTGGGTACGAGCCCGCAGGGGTACCGGAAGGCGTTCGGCCCGGCGGCGTAGCCGAGGGTTCAGGGACAGAGCGGCCCCTCCCCTGGACGTCGGGGCAGTGGAAGCCGCCGGCTTACTCGCGGCGCTGCCGCGAGCGGCGGACGCTGACGACGCCGACGAGCGAGGCGCAGGCGGTGCCGAGGGCAGTCCACCGAACGACGGGCTGGTCAACAGCGTCGGGAGAGAAGATCACGAGAGCTGCTGCAGAGCTGATCAGCAGGAGCAGGGCTGCCGAGTGCTTCGTCCGGTCACTCACGTCATCCTCGCCGGTGGCCTCGCGGTCCCCGGCAGCATGGCCGACGAGGCGGCGATCAGCAAGCGTTGTCGCCGCGGTCACCATGTGCGAACGGCCCCTCCCGACCCGGTCCGGGACGAGCGCGAGGCCGGTAGCACCCGCCACAACCGGCCCCGGAACGGAGGCCGTGCCCGCGGCCGACGCGGCCTAAGTGGTTGGCGCGGCCCAAGTGGTCGACGAGGTCGGGGACTTCTTCGGAGGCGAGGGGGACGGGTGAAAAGGGCTGAAGGTGCCCTTGCGCTCCTGATAGTTTCTACATCACTGTAGAATAATGGTGGCCCGGGCCGGTCCCCCGTCCGGCCCGGGCCACCCCGACGCAAGAGGGAGTAACCCATGGCCCTTTGGGACCGCCTCAGGGAATCCGCATCGACGATGCAGACCCAGCTCATGGCGAAGAAGAACGACCTCAAGAGCGGCGCCTTCCGCGACGCCTCCATGGCGATGTGCGCCCTGGTCGCCGCCGCCGACGGCACCGTCGACCCGTCCGAACGGCGCCGCGTCGCAGAACTGATCGCCTCCAACGAGGTGTTGCAGAACTTCCCCGCCGACGACCTGCAGCGCCGTTTCGACGACAACCTGAACAAGCTCACCGCCGACTTCGACTTCGGCAAGGTCAGCGTCATGCAAGAGGTCGCCAAGGCGAAGAAGAAGCCCGCCGAGGCCCGTGCCGTCATCCAGATCGGCATCATCATCGGAGGCGCGGACGGCGACTTCGACAAGACGGAGCAGGGCGTCGTACGAGAGGCGTGCTTCACGCTCGACCTGCCGCCGCACGAGTTCGACCTCTGACACCTGGCCGAAGCGCGCCCCCGCGTGCGCGGCGACGCGCATGAGCCGCGTTTTTCGTGCCGGGGTGCCCGGGAACCGCCCGTCACCGGAGCGGACGACGCCGCCCCTCCGGGACCTCGAGACACGCGGGCACACCGTACGGTTCGTCCGCGCCCTCCGGTACCGGGAGGCGCGACGTCCGTCGGGCGCGGCGCAGCCCCGCCGACCGCCTTCCCGCCCTTCTGCCCGTTGGGGGGGGGCGGGAAGGTTCCGCGGCGCGGTCCCGGCCCGCCGGCCGGTGCGGTCCCCGCGCGCACGCCGGACCACGGGGTCCGGCGACGACGAGCGGCCGGGCGCCGGCTCAGCGGGCCGGCGCCGGGCCTGCCTCCCGCTCGCGGAGACATGCGGCGTAGGTGGCCGCGTGAACGGTACGGGCGAGCCGGGCGCCCCACGGCGAACGGGGGCCCATGAACTGCTCCTCCGCCCGTTCGCCGCACGCGACGGGCGCCGCGACGCACACCGCGTCGGTCGGCGTGCCGGACGCGTCGAACCCCGCGTCCAGCAGCGCCTGGACCTTGGCCTCCGTGACCGTCGCGACCGCGTTGACGTACGCCCCCGGGCTCAGGGGGACGGGGAGCGCGGCGATGATGTTGATGGTCCCGGCGGGCGGCGGTCCGGCCGTGGCGGGGCCGGGCGCCGCGGCCCAGCCGCGCACCCCCACTCCGGCGGTGACCAGGGCCTCCGCGCCGTCCTCCGTCGCATGCCGGAAGTCCCGTACGGAGGCCGCGGTCATCAACCCGGCGCCAGGTCCGCGCAGCCCGGCTCCGGCGGCGACGTCCGCCAGGTGACGGTCGGCGTCCAGTCTGCGGTAGCCGCCTCGCACCTGGGCGTTGAGCACCCAGTGCCGCTCGCCCCAGCCTCCGCCGAGGACGGCGGAGGACATCATGCGCCACCCCGGCCCGGGCGCCCACACCAGCGCGGGCCGGACGGTCCCGTCCTCCTCGCGCTCCACGATCCGGGCGTCGGACAGTGCGGTGCTGCGGAGGGGAAGGGCTGGGGAGGGTGCGGTCACCGAGGCACCCTAACCCACTGCTCCGCACCGGTCGCAGGCCTCGCCGAGGCCTGCGACGGCGTACGACGCCGACGGTGATGCGCGTACGAGAACGGAAACGGCGCCCTCCGAACGGGTACGCGGCGGTCAGACGCCCGTGGGCAGAGCTTCGCCCGTCCCGGCCACGTAGACGGTGTTGGCCGAGGCGCCGCCCTGCAGGGGGTTGGGGAACTCCACCACGTGGGCTGCGGCCTCATGGAAGACCTGGGCCAGGAGGGAGACGAAGTCATCGTCCGGTGGGTCGTTGGACCACAGGGCGAAGACGCCTCCGGGGTGGAGCAGGCGGGCGAGGGCGCTCAGGCCCGCCTGCTGGTAGAGCGCGGCGTGGCTGGGGTGCAGTACATGGCGGGGCGAGTGGTCGACGTCCAGCAGGATCGCGTGGAAGAGGCGGGCCTCGGCTTGGGGGTCGAGGCCGTGACCGTCTCGCACCATGGCGAAGAAGTCGCCCCGCACCAGCCGGCAGCGGTCGTCCGAGCTCAGCGCGGCACCGAGCGGGACGAGGCCGCGCCGGTGCCAGTCGATGACCTCGGCCAGGGCGTCGACGACGACCAGGGAGCGGACGCGGGGCTCGTCCAGTACGGCGCGCGCCGTGTATCCGAGTCCGAGGCCGCCCACGGCGACATCGAGTTCCGGATGCGCGAGCGGCGCGAGGCCCAGCCGGGCGAGGGCGATCTCCCCCTCGGTGAAGAGGCTGGACATCAGGAACTCGTCGCCGAGCTTCACCTCGTACACGTCGTCTCCCGACGACGGGTCGCGTCGGCGCCTCAGGCTGATGTCGCCGATCGGCGTCGGCTTCCAGTCGAGTTCCTCGAAGCGGGTGGTCATGGTGGGGGCTTCCTCCGGTCCGCGCCGCCGTCTCAGGCGTCGATGACGACGGGAATGATCAGGGGCTTGCGGCGGTGGCTTCGGAACGCCCAGGCAGCGACGGCGCGAGCGATGCGCTGTTCGAGCTGGTGGTGGTCGCCGATGCCCTCCTCGGCCGCCGCGGCCAGGGTCTTCTCGATGAGCGGGATGACCGGCTCGAAGGTGGCGGTGTCGTGCTCGAACCCGCGGGCCAGGAAGTCGGGCGCCTCGGCGAGCGCCCCGGTGTCGGCGTCGACGATCGCCACGACGGTGACGACGCCCTCCTCGGCCAGGACCCGGCGGTCCTTCAGGGACGCCTCCGTCGCGCCTCCGACCTCCATGCCGTCGACGTACACGTAGCCGGCGGGGACCTTCCCGGCGATCGAGGCGCGTCCGTCGACCAGGTCGACGACGACACCGTCCTCGGCGATGAGGACGCGCTCCGGGTCCACTCCGGTGCGGATGGCGAGGTCGGCGTTGGCCCGCAGGTGCTTCCACTCACCGTGGACGGGCATGACATGGCGGGGCTTGACGATGTTGTAGCAGTAGACGAGTTCCCCGGCGCTGGCGTGCCCGGAGACGTGCACCTTGGCGTTGCCCTTGTGGACGACGTGGGCGCCCCACCGGGTCAGGCCGTTGATCACCCGGTAGATGGCGTTCTCGTTGCCCGGGATGAGGGAGCTGGCGAGGAGGACGGTGTCACCTTCGCCGATACGGATCATGTGGTCGCGGTTGGCCATCCGGGAGAGGGCGGCCATCGGCTCGCCCTGGGAGCCGGTGCAGACCAGGGTCACCTGGTGGTCGGGGAGCTTCTCCAGCTCCTTGACACTGACCAGGAGCCCCTGCGGGACCTTCAGATAGCCCAGCTCGCGGGCGATGCCCATGTTGCGGACCATCGACCGGCCCACGAAGGCGACCTTCCGCCCGTGCTGGTGGGCGGCGTCGAGGACCTGCTGGATACGGTGCACGTGGCTGGCGAAGCTGGAGACGATGACCCGGCGCGGGGCGGTCCGCATGACCTGCTCGATCGCCGGGTTCAGCTCCCGCTCGGAGGTGGTGAAACCGGGCACCTCGGCGTTGGTGGAGTCGGTGAGGAACAGGTCGACGCCCTCCTCCCCCAGCCGGGCGAACGCGCGCAGATCGGTGATCCGGTCGTCGAGGGGGAACTGGTCCATCTTGAAGTCGCCGGTGTGCAGCACCATTCCGGCGCCGGTGCGGATGGCGACCGCGAGACCGTCGGGGATGGAGTGGTTGACCGCCACGAACTCGCAGTCGAAGGGCCCGAAGGCCTTCCGCTGCCCTTCCTTCACCCGCACCGTCACCGGCCTGATGTGGTGCTCCTTGAGCTTGGCCTCAAGGAAGGCGAGCGTCAGCTTGGAGCCGATGACGGGGATGTCCCGGCGTTCGCGCAGCAGGTAGGGCACACCGCCGATGTGGTCCTCGTGCCCGTGGGTGAGGACCACGCCCACGATGTCGTCCAGGCGGTCCCGGATCGAGGTGAAGTCCGGCAGGATCACGTCCACGCCGGGCTGCGTCTCCTCCGGGAACAGCACGCCGCAGTCAACGACGAGCAGCTTGCCGGCGTGCTCGAAAACCGTCATGTTGCGGCCGATCTCGCCCAGGCCCCCCAGCGGGGTGACCCTCAGCCCTCCGGCGGGCAGCGACGGCGCGGGACTCAGTTCGGGATGTGGATGACTCATACGGTGACGCTACCGGAGAGTGCGCCGGTTGTGATCCACTTGCCCCCCGCCGGGCCTGCGGCGGCTGCCGAGGTGGTCTCCGGCTGCCGTCACCGGGGCCCGGAGCCCTGCCCAGTGGCGTGCGGGTGCCGCCCGCGCTCCGTGTCGTCCGTCACGTGGGCGTCATGTGGCCGTCAAGGCCGGACGGACCGCTCGTACGCACATCAGCGAGGACGACGGAAACGACACCGCTCACCGCGCCACCGGGCCACCGGGCCACCGAAGCACCGAAGCACCGAAGCACCGGGACGCTCCCAGCAGGCCGGGCCCGTGACCCGCGACGCACACGGGGACGCCGACGAGGACCCACGAGCAGGGGCGGTCCGGCGACCACCGGACCCCCTCCCGGCGGCTGTCGTCAGCCGTCCATGCGCCGCCTGAGCGTGGCGGCGAAGTCCTCGGCGGCCATCAGCCGAGCACGCAGGTTCTCGCAGCGCGCGTCCGCGACCTCGCGGTAGGAGTCGAGCCGCTCACGCAGCCGCTCACGCTCCTCACCGGTCGGCGGATCGTCCACCGCCGCGAGCCGGTCCGTGATCTCCAGCAGGTCCCGCATCTCCTCGAGGGAGAAGTCCAGCGGCTTCATGCGGCGGATGACCATCAGCCGCTCCACGTCGGACTCGGTGTACAGGCGGAAGCCGCCCTTGCTGCGGGCCGAGGGGGTCACCAGGCCCACCTCCTCGTAGTGACGGATCGTGCGCAGCGACAAACCGGTCCGGTCGGCCACCTCACCGATCTGCATCCGCCGCTCGGTCATCGTCACGCCTTCTCCTTCTGCGTCCCGCACGTTCGCATGTTCGAAGTGCTCCAGCATACGTATCTGGAATCACATGGTCCGAGAGCGCGTTTACCTGCCATTCACCCACCGCGGGTCGACTCTCCCCTCACGTCAGGGTAAAGTTCCCGTCGGAGAAGGCTCCTGCCGCACCGAGGCGACCGGGGCGTTCCGCCGGAGCGCGGCCCCTTGGGGCCCGCCGGCACCCGCAGACTTCCGGGCAATGATGCCCGACCGGCAGCAGGAACGGCTGCCAATCCCCCGGCAGGGCCCCGAGTGGCCGGGCCGCCGGGCAATCCGCCCCGGTGCGGAGTCGAGTACGACGCGTGCGCATCCCCTTGACGGGTGCCTGCGCCCGAACGGAAACGGTCGCATGTCCTCACCGCTCGCCGCAGCCCCGAAGCTGCGCATGTCCAAGCCCGACTGGCTGGCCTCCCCCAAGGTCTTCCGCACCGAGGTGCTGGCCGGTCTGGTGGTCGCCCTGGCCCTGATCCCCGAGGCCATCTCCTTCTCCATCATCGCGGGCGTCGACCCGGCCGTCGGCCTGTTCGCCTCCTTCACCATGGCCGTGGTCATCTCGGTCATCGGCGGCCGCAAGGCCATGATCTCCGCCGCCACCGGCGCCATGGCGCTCGTCATCGCCCCGCTCAACCACGAGTACGGCCTCGGCCACCTGATCGCCGCGGTCATCATCGGCGGCGTCTTCCAGGTGACCCTGGGCGCGCTCGGCGTGGCGAAGCTGATGAGGTTCATCCCGCGCTCGGTGATGGTCGGCTTCGTCAACGCGCTCGCCGTCCTGATCTTCATGGCCCAGGTGCCGGAGATGCGCGACGTCCCCTGGCCGGTGTACCCGCTGATCATCGGCGGCCTGGCGCTCATGGTCCTCTTCCCGAGGATCACCGCGGTGATCCCCGCCCCGCTGGTCTCGATCGTGATCCTCACCGTCATCACGGTCGCGGCGGGCATCGCGGTGCCGACCGTCGGCGACAAGGGCGAGCTGCCCTCGTCGCTGCCGGTGCCGGGCCTGCCGGACGTGCCGTTCACGATGGAGACCCTGACGACCATCGCGCCGTACGCCTTCGCCTTCGCGCTCGTCGGGCTGATGGAGTCACTGATGACCGCGAAGCTGGTCGACGACATCACCGACACCCACTCCAACAAGACGCGTGAATCGCTCGGCCAGGGCATCGCGAACATCGTCACCGGGTTCTTCGGTGGCATGGGCGGCTGCGCCATGATCGGTCAGACCATGATCAACGTAAAGGTCTCCGGCGCCCGCACCCGCCTGTCCACCTTCCTTGCCGGCGCCTTCCTGATGGTGCTCTGCATCGCCTTCGGCCCCGTCGTCTCCGACATCCCCATGGCGGCCCTCGTCGCAGTCATGATCATGGTGTCGGTCGCGACCTTCGACTGGCACTCCGTCCGGCCGAACACCCTCAAGCGGATGCCGCTCGGCGAGACCACCGTCATGGTGATCACGGTCGCCGCCGTCGTCGCCACCCACAATCTGGCCATCGGTGTCGTCCTCGGCTCGATCACCGCCATGGTGATCTTCGCCAAGCGCGTCGCCCACCTCGCCGAGGTGACGGGAGTGGTCGACCCCGACGGCAACCAGGTCGTCTACGCGGTCACCGGCGAACTGTTCTTCGCCTCCTCCAACGACCTCGTCTACCAGTTCAACTACAGGGACGACCCGGACGACGTCGTCATCGACCTCACCGACGCCCACATCTGGGACGCCTCCTCCGTCGCGGCCCTGGACGCCATAGAGACCAAGTACGCCCAGCGCGGCAAGAAGGTCACCATCGTCGGCCTGAACAGGCCCAGCGCCGACATGCACGACAAGCTCGCCGGCCGGCTCACCGCCAGCCACTGAGCGGGCCGCGCCGCCCGCCGGCCGTGGCCGGTGGGCAGCGCGACCGTGCGCACGGTCAGGACCGGGGAGCCCCCGCCCTGACCGGCACCCGTTCCTCCCGTGCGCACCCCGCGTCCCTCGGCGTCACTCCGTGGCCCCCTCCGGCAGCAGTTCCGCTTCGCCGGTGTACGCGGCGGTGAGCCGGTCGATCTGCTCGTAGCCGGTGCGCAGCAGGAAGGTGTTGAGGCGGCCGTAGGACTTGGCGCCCAGGATGAAGAAGTGCGGTTCGGGGTTGCGCAGGGTGTCGATCCCGACGGACGGCTGGGCGAGGCAGTCGCCGCCCGCGGAGCCGAGAAGGGCGGCGGAGAGGTTCATGGGGGCGCCGGTGGCGTAGCACTCGTGGACCTGCAGCTGCCGGTAGAGGGAGGCGTCGCCGGTGTATCCGGTCAGCGCCAGGATGTGGTCGCAGACGATCTCGCGGGGGCCGTCGGCGGTGGCGAAGGTGGCGCGCACCCGGTCACCGGCTCGTCGCAGGGCCCGGACGTGCGTGCCGGTGTGGACCGTGACGCGGTCGTGGGTGCCGTTGGCGAGGGCCTGGGAGGTGTCGACGAGGTGCCGGCGGCCGGGCAGTGTGTCGTCGGGCACGGCGCCCCAGTCGGGCCCCGGGCTGCGCACCGCCCACTCGACGCGGGTGCCGGGCAGGGCGGCGAGGTCGCGGGCCGCGGTCTGGGCGGACTTCCCGGCTCCGGCGAGCAGGACGGTTCCGGCCCAGCGGCCGGGTTCGGCGGTGTCGGGGAGGGTGCGGGTGACGCGGTGGGCGAGGGCCCGTTCGCCGAGGGCGGGGATGCCGCCCGGGCCGAGGGTGTTGGGGTGGGAGTAGGTGCCGGTGCAGTCGAGGACGAGATCGGCTTCGGCGGTGTCCTCGCCGTCCGGTCCGTCGAGCAGGAGGGTGAAGGGTGCGGCGGCGCGGGTGCCGGTGCCGATCTGCTCGTGTTTGAGCAGGCCGGTGCGGGCGATGGCGGCGACGCGGGTACGCAGCCGGATCCTGCCCTCCAGTGCGGGCAGTGCGGCGACCGGGTCGAGGAGCCGGGTCACCAGTTCGGCCCCGGTGGGGCAGTCTTCGCCGCTCGGGGCGTGCGGCAGATGGGCGCGCATCCGGTGGGAGACGTTGAGGCCCCACGGGGTGAAGAGCCGGACATGGCCCCAGGCCCGTACGTGGGCGGCGGCAGCGGCCCCGGCCTCGTAGACGGTGAAGGGCCGTCCGGCGTCGGCGCAGGCGAGGGCGGCGTCGAGGCCGACGGGCCCGGCGCCGAGGATCGCGACGTGTCGTCGCCCCATGGTGAACTCCCTCTTCCGTACGGGTCAGATGGCGCAGTGGACGGGGCGGGGCAGGGTGCCGTCGGTGAGGCGTGCGGTGAAGAACCGCTCGGTGACCAGCTGCTTGCCCACGGCGAGCGAGGTACCGGCGGGGGCGAGGTGCAGGTCGGGGCTGGTGGTGAGGTCGGCTCCGGCGGGGTGCCAGTGGAGTCCGTCGGCGGTGACGGTCAGCTCCGGGACGCTGGAGTCCTCGCCGATCTCCACGCCGGTCTCGGAGAAGCCGCGGCGCAGCAGCGGTCGTACGGCGAAGTGGTCGGCGGGCAGGCCGAGTCCGGCCAGCAGCTCGGCGACCGCGGGGACCTCCCGGATGTTGTCCTCGGTCTCGGTGAGGGCGACGCGTGGAGGCAGTCCCAGGCCGGTCAGGTGGCGGATGCTGTCGATGGTGCGCTGCCAGGAGCCGGGGCCGCGGTGCAGGTCGTGGGTGTGTGCGGTGGCGCCGTCCAGCGAGGTCTGCACGGTCAGCTCGCGGTCGGCCAGCGCCGCGAGGCCCTCGGCGCGGCGGCCGCGCAGCAGCATCGCGTTGGTCATCACGACGGTGGGCAGCTCGGCGGAGGCGTGGTCGAGGAGGTCCACGATGTCGGGGTGGAGGAAAGGCTCGCCGCCGGTCAGGTACAGCTCGGTGAACCCGGCCTGTACGGCCTCGTCGACCAGGGTGCGGAAGGTGCCGGCGGGCAGGGTGCGGGGAACCGCCTTCGGGGAGGAGGCGACCGCGCAGTAGTCGCAGGCCAGGTTGCAGTGGAAGTTGGTGTAGATCCACAGCCGGGGCGGGAAGTAGGGGGTGCCGAACAGCGGGACCACCGGGCGGTCGCCCACGAGGGCCTGCGGTGCGGTCTCGCCCCAGCCGTCATCGGCCGGCCGGAATCCGGTCGGCAGGGTGGAGCGGTAGAGGTGGTAGCGGCCGCGGGAACGCTCACGCGGCGGCAGGATCTCCAGGCAGGTGGTCCACCAGCCCGTCTCGATGGTCTCGGCGAAGATCTCGGGCAGCCCCGCGGCACGCATCGAGCGGGCCTGTGCCCGCCAGTCGTACGCGAGCGGGATCAGCTCGGCGGTGGCGGTGCCGTCGGCGAGGTCGAGGATCGCGTACCAGACCTCGCGTCGGCCGTCGTTGGCGGGTTTTCCGAGCACGCCGACGTTGACGGCGAGGGTGTCGCCGACGCGTCGCTGCCAGGGCAGGCCGCTGTGGGTGCACAGGACCACGTCGGCCCCGGACGCCTCGGCCCGGAGGCGGTGCTGCTCGTCGGGGAGGGACTCCCACCAGAAGTCGTTCAGCGCCAGCGTCGAGCCGTGGACCATGTGGACGTCGGCGCCGCCGATGGTCTCCCGGCGCTCGGCGGGCAGGGTGCCCATCCAGGCGGCGAAGTCGCGGCCGGTGGTGGCGAGCGTGTGGTCGTAGATCAGTTGGGCGTACTCGTTGTCCTTGGCGTCGCGGTAGCCGCAGCCGCAGTCGGTGTCGCCGCGCGCGATGGCCACGTCGTAGTTCCCGGCGACGCACTCGACGGCGTTGCCGGTGAGGATCGGCCACAGCGCGTCGACGTCGGCGCCGAATCCGCCGAGGTCCCCCAGGCAGAACAACCGTTCGGCGCCTCGGATGCGGGCGTCGTCGACGAATGCCTGGAGGGCGTATGGGTTTCCGTAGGGGCCTCCGCAGACTGCGATGCGCATGAGGTCGGTCTCCAGGGTGTCGTACGGGGAGAGGAAGGAAGCGTTCAGGGACGGCTGCTCCGTGCCACCGCCGGGCTCTTCTTCGCGAAGAGGCGGGGGCCCGCCGCGTAGCGGGCCCGGATGGCTTCGGGGTCGACGCCGGCGAAGTACAGCAGCTTCAGGTACTGCATGAAGGCGATCATGCGCCAGGTCCCATGGGCGACCAGGCGGCGCGAGGAGGCCGTCGAGGTGGCGGGCAGCAGGCACAGCCGGCCGCGGCGGTGCAGGCGCCGCGACATCTCCAGGTCCTCCATGATGGCCAGGTCGGGGAAGCCGCCGAGGGCGTCGAAGACGGTGCGTCGGACGAACATGGCCTGGTCACCGAAGATGTGGTGGAGGCGGCGGGCACGGGCGTTGGACGCCCGGGCGAGGTGGTTCAGGGCGGGTGTACGGCGGTCGAAGCGGAGGGTGAGGCCGCCTCCGACCACGGCCGGGTCGGCGAGTGCGGCCCGGATCTGGCCCAGGGCGCCCGGATCGACGGCGGTGTCGGCGTGGACGAACCACAGGATGTCGCCGGACGCGTGCCGGGCACCCTCGTTCATCTGCCTGGCCCGGCCGCGCTCACTGGTGACCACCGTGGCGTGCGGGGCGGCGAGTTCGGCGGTGGCGTCGGTGGAGCCGCCGTCCACGACGATCAGCTCGCAGTCGGGGAAGTCGCGGCACAGGCGGCTCAGCGCACTGCGGATCACGGCCTCCTCGTTCAGTACCGGGACGATGACGGACACTCGTGTCATGGCGCCTCCACGGGCTGGAGCAGGGCGGCGATCGGAGCGGGCAGCGCGGGGTCCGGGAGGAGCGCGGCGGCGTCCTCGGGGGTGTCCAGGTCCCGCAGTGGACGCAGCAGTGCCACGCTCAGCCCCTCGCCCCGGGCGAGGGCGCGGGTGGCGGCGAGTACCCGGTCGGTGCTCCAGACGTCCGGGCCGAGACTGAAGAGCGAGGTGTGGGGCTCGCGCATGCCGATCAGGTAGTAGCCACCGTCGAGCGCGGGGCCCAGGGCCACATCGTGGCTCTCCAGGGCGGTGAAGGCGGCGGTCAGATGGTCGCCGGTGAGGGTCGGCGCGTCGGTGCCGACGACCAGCAGCGGGCGCGCGCCGTCGGCGAAGGCATCCGTGACGGCGGCGGCCAGACGCTGTCCGAGGTCTTCGCCGCGCTGGAGGAGGAACCGGACGCCGGCAGGCACCGCCGTGGCGTCCCCGCCGACGTCCGGGGCGTAGGCGAGGTAGCGGCGCGGGGTGTGGGCGGTGGCCAGTTCGATGGTGTGGCGGATGAGTTCGGCCTGGAGCGCCGCGCAGCGGGCAGGGCCCAGCAGGGGGTGCAGCCGCGTCTTGACCGTTCCCGGCCGGGGCGGCTTCGCCATGATCAGGATCGCGGGGGCGCCCCCGTGGCCGGGGGCGTTCACGCGTCGAACCGGTGGACGGAACCGGCCATGCGCATGGGCTACTTCTCCTTCGGTGGCGTTCCGGATGAGCGGTCGCCGGTGGCGCGGACCTCGACGATCGGGAGCAGGGTGCGCAGGGCCGCGTTCTCGGCCGGGTCGAGTACGGCGTGCTGTACGCAGGCGGGGACGAGGGTGCCGTTCTCGGGGTGGGCCATGGCGTAGTGGCAGGCGGCCAGCCGCTCCTGGGCCTCCCGCAGCTGCGGGTCAGTGGCCTGCTCGCCGCGTTGCATCATCTGCCAGGCCGGGGCGACGACATGGGCGTCCATGAACTGGTGCATGACGAACGTGACCGGGCGCACCCGCATCCGGTGGCGGGCCAGCCGCGGCAGCCCGACCCGGCGGACCGTACGGGCCAGCCAGCGCAGCGCGGTCACCGCGGTGGACGGGTGCCGGAACACCACCCGCAGGACCCTGGCCGCGAGGAGGGCGGGCGGGGTCCCGGTGAAGGTCATCTTCCCGAAGTACCGGAAGAACGCGTCGCGTACGGCGAGGTCGCGCGGGTCGTCGCCGTCGAGGAACGGATACCAGCGGCGGCCCACGTAGAAGCCGTAGGCGGTGCGGTTGCAGCGCACATCGCCGTTCTCGAAGACCCGGTAGTCGAGCCGGGTTCCGGCGCCGCGTTCGATCTCCGCCCACACCACGTCCGGGGTCGCCTCGCGGAACGCCTCCTTCCAGCGGCGTGCGTCGCCGAGGAAGGCGGCGGGCTGGAAGGAGAACATGCCGTAGCCCATCGCATGGCAGTCGCGGATCACGCCCGCGACCTCGTCGAGGTTGCCCGGGGTGACGGTCATGTTGTGGGCGAGGAAGAACCGCACGCCGTGCTCCCGCCGCAGACGGAGGAACATGGCGGCGAACCGCGCCCGGTGCGGGTTCAACGCCCGTTCGCTGGGCGGGCGTTCGATACCGCGTCGGCCGTACATGAACTTGTCGAAGTGCGCGGCGAAGGAGAGCCGCCCGAACCGCCGGGTGCCGTCCGGGCCGAGCGCGAGGCGGGTGAGGTAGTCGTCGTCGAAGTCGCCGTGGGTGAAGCTCATCGGCTCCCGGCCGTGCTCCCGCATGATCGCCAGGGCGGCGGCGTGGTCGTCGGGGGCGAGCAGGCTCACCTCGCCACCGATGAGCTGGGTGTGGGCGCGCGGGCCGCGCAGCTCACGCAGGAGAGCCATTTGCGCGGCGACCTGTTCGCGGGTGTGGGGGCCGTCGACGCGTACCCGGTTGGCGTCCCGGGAGTGGTAGCAGGGGGTGCACTTCAGGTCGCACCTGGGGAAGACGCCGTGGGTGCCCTCGCAGCCGACGCCGTGACGGCCGAGGATCTGGCCGGGGGTTCTGGCGGCGTCGGGCAGTTCCGCCCAGCGGCGTTCCATGGCCTCGGCGAACCCGGTGTCGTAGGGGCGGGTGGCACGTTCGAGGACGCGCAGTTTCGCGAGGATGCGCATCAGTGGTTCTCCCACGGTGTCTGAGCTGGACGGACCGTGGCCGGCGGCGAGGCGGGCCGGGCCCGGCGCAGTCCGCGCCACAGCAGTCCTGCGTACAGCAGCATCAGCGCGTCCTCGACCAGGACGTACCAGCGCAGCGGCTGGGCGGCGTACGTGCCGAAGCAGCCGCAGTTGTCCAGGACGAGTCCGCGGGCGAACGCCTGGGCGGTCAGGGCCGTCCACACCACCGCCACGCCCGTGTACAGCCACACGGGCACCTCCGCACGGGAGCGGGGCCGGGCGAGGAACCACACGGCCGTCACCGCCTCGGCGGCGATCAACACCACGGCCAGGGCGGTCGAGGCCGCGCCGGACGTCAGGCCGTAGGCGGTGAGGATGGCCGGCATGGCGTCGAAGGAAGCGAGCTGGCCCAGCGCCATCGCCGCGAGGAGAGCACCCAGGACGATGCGGAGGATCACCGGATCAACCCCCTGCGGAGCTTCAGCAGCGCGCCGATGGGGCCGCTCCCCCGGGCCAGACGGGCGTAGACGTCGGCCAGCGCCGTGTGCCAGGGACCGTCGGCGTAGGTGGGATAGGGGTGGACGGTGCGGGCGTAGTCGGAGGGCGTCCAGCCCAGACGCACCGCCGCCGCGAGGTGGGCGATGGTCTCCCCGGCCCTCGGTGACACCACCGTGGCCCCGATGATCTTCCCGCGCGGTCCCAGCACCAGAGTGGTGAAGCCCTCGGTGCGGCCGTCTGCGACCGCCCGGTCGACCCGGTCGTTCTCCAGCGTGTGGACGCGTACGGCGTCGCCGTACTTCTCGCGCCCCTCCTCGGTGGTGAGGCCGACGCGGGCGATCTCCGGATCGGTGAACGTCACCCAGGGCACCGCGCGGTGGTCGATGGGGCGGCGCACCCCGAGGAGAGCGTCGGTGGCGGCCGCCGCGCCCTGTGCGCCGCCCAGGTGGGTGAAGGCCGAACGGCCGGTGACGTCACCGGCGGCGTAGATCCGGTGATTGGTGGTGCGCAGCCTGTCGTCGGTGCGGACATCGCCGGTCTCGGTCCGCTCCACACCGGCGGCCTCCAGGCCGAGGCCCCGGGTGTTGGCGCGGCGGCCCGTGACGGCCAGCAGCGCGTCGTAGGGGAGAGGGCCGCCGGGCCCGTGGACGGCGCCGTCGTCGACTCTCTCGGCACGGTACCCGGTCCGTACGGTGACGCCCTCGGCCTCCAGGTGCTCCCGCAGCACCTGCGAGGCGCGAGGCTCCTCACGGGGCACCAGGCGGTCCTCGGCCTCCACGAGGGTGACCTCGGAGCCGAGCCGGGCGAACGCCTGGCCCAGCTCGCAGCCGATGGGCCCACCGCCCAGCACCACCAGGCGGCGCGGGAGTTGGGACAGCTCCCAGACGGTGTCACTGGTCAGCGGCCCGGCCTCGGCCAGGCCGGGGACCGGCACCAGGGCCGGTGCGGAGCCGGTCGCGAGCAGGGCGTACCGGAAGGCCACCTCCCGATCGCCCGTGGTCAGGGTTCGCGGGCCGGTGAAGGACGCCGCGCCGTGGGCGACCTCCACTCCGTACGGGGCGAGCGCCTCGGCCGAGTCGTGCGGCTCGATCGCGCCGATCGCCCGCTTCACCTCCGCCATGGCCGCCGCCAGGTCGGCCGGGCCCGGCACCGGCGGGAGCCCGTAGGCGGCGGCGCGGCGGGCGGCCTGCACGTCGGCGGCCACACGCAGCAGCGCCTTGCTCGATACGCACCCCGTCCACAGGCAGTCCCCGCCCAGCCGGTCCCGCTCGACGAGCAGCGTCCGGGCGCCGAAACGCCCTGCCGTCCGGGCCGCGGTCAGACCGGCACTGCCGCCACCGATAACCACCAGGTCGTACCTGCTCATGCTGTGGACTCTCTCCGGTCGGTACACGGTCTTGAGACATGCGGGGAACCCGATGACACGGGCCAAGCCTTCCCTTCCTCGGACCCACCATCACGGCCGGGAAGCCCGGCCCCCGTCATCCTGCCGCGTCCGGCGTGTCCGGCGTCCGGCGTGTCCGATACGGAATGGAGGGCCGGCCCGGCAGGGTTCCCGGCACGGCAAGGGCAGGGGGCGAGCAGTGCCCCACGGGCGGGAAGAGGGACGAGGGTCGGATGGACGAACCGGACTGGCGGCGCTTCCTCACCGCCTACCACCAGGCACACCCCGGTATCACCGAGCAGCTCCTCTCACTGGCCGATACCTCCCCCTACGCCTGGCTCGCCGAACCGCTGCGCGGCGTCGAGGGCGCGGTCCTCGACCTGGCCTGCGGCTCGGCGCCCACCCGCGACGAGCTCCCGGACGCCGACTGGGTCGGGATCGACCTGTCGGCGGCGGAACTCGCCGAAGCGGCGCGCCGTGGCCGCGGACCGCTGGTGCGGGCCGGCGCGGAGGCGCTCCCGGCCGCCTCCGCGAGCGCCGGCGCCGTCTGCGCGGCCATGTGCCTGCCGGTCGTCACTCCCCTGCCGCGCGTGCTCGGGGAGATCCGGCGCGTACTGCGGCCCGGAGGGACTCTCGCGGCGCTGGTGCCCTCCCGGTCCGGGCTCTCCCCGTCCGGCACGCTGGGCTGGCTGCGGGTCATGGCGGCGCTGCGCGCCGTACGCCAGCCGTGGCCCAACCCGCGGGCACGCGACGGGCTGGCCGCTCTCCTGCGCACCGCGGGGTTTCGCGTCCGGTGCGACGAGCGACGCGTCTTCACCCTGGCCGTCGACTCGGCCCGAGCGGCGGCCCTCCTGGTCGATGCGCTGTACCTGCCCGGTCTGACACCCCGGCGCGCCGAGGCCGCCAAGCGCTCCCTGGCGCGGTGGGCAACACCGGGGCGGCGCCTGGAGCTGCCGCTGCGCCGCGTGGTGGCCGACCTTCCCGCTCTTCCCACCGGACGCCCGGGACAGGAGCCGGTATGAACCATCCGACGCCTCCGCCCCTCCCCCGCGACCGAGCGTCCGTCGCCGGGCCGGGCCGGAACGGACCGGGCCGGGCCTGGCCTGGCCGGAACGCGACGGACCGGAACGGGCCGGGCCTGGCCGGAACGGCGCCGCGGTGAACGCGTACGGCGTGGACACGGCCGGCCGGCCTCGTGTTCCCGCCGTGGGCGTTCGCGGTGTCCACGCCGGTGTCCGGATCGGCCCCGGGGGCGTACCGATGCCGGCGGTGCTCCCGCCGGGGGTGGCGAGGGCGGCGGCGGCCGCCGAGGGTCGGGCCGGAGTCCGGCCGTCGGCACGGGACCGGCGACCGGCGACCGGCGGAGCGCGGCGGCCGGCCCCGTGGCGGCTCCCTGCCGGTCGGAACACCGCCGACGGTAGAGTTCGGGGATGAGCAGACAGGCCCCGACGTTGGAGGATGTCGCGCGGGAGGCGGGGGTCTCTCGTGCGACTGTGTCGCGGGTCGTGAACGGCGTGCGCAACGTCGACCCCGACATCCAGGACCTGGTCCGTCACGCGATCGAGCGCACCGGCTACACGCCCAACCGCGCGGCCCGGTCGCTGGTCACCCGGCGAGCGGAAACCGTGGCCCTCATCGTCTCCGGGGCCAAGGACGCCTTCGCCGCCCGGGTCTTCGCCGACCCGTTCTTCGGACGCGTGGTGAGCGGCGTCGTGGGGTACCTCCGGGCGCGATCGATGCACCCGGTGCTGCTGTTCGCCGAATCCGAGGCGGGCAGGAAGCAGGTGGTGGACTACATGCGGCAGGGCAGCGCCGACGGGGCGCTGGTGGTGTCCATCCTGGCCGACGACCCCCTGCCGGAGATGCTCCTCTCCGCCAAGGTCCCCACCGTCCTGTTCGCCCGTCCCGGCCGAACGGCACCGATCAGTTACGTCGACGTGGACCACCGCGCCGGGGGCGGACTGGCCGGCGCTCGGCTGCTGGCCCGCGGTTGCCGGCACATCGCGGCGATCAGCGCCCCGCCGGAGCTCCCGGCCGGCCAGGACCGTCTCGCCGGGTTCCGTGACGCTCTGGCCCGCGCCGACCGGTGCCCGCCCCCGGTCGTCGAAGGCGCCTTCACCCTCGACAGCGGCGCGGCGGCGATGACGACGCTGCTGCGGGAGCATCCCGAGGTGGACGGGGTGTTCGCGGCCAACGACCTGATGGCGCAGGGAGCTTGTCAGGTTCTTCGCGAGCAGGGCAGGAGGGTGCCGGAGGACGTCGCGGTCGTGGGCTTCGACGACTCGAGCATCGCGATGACGTGCCGGCCGCCCCTGACCACGGTGCGCCAACCCGTGGAGGACATGGCCTCGACGATGGCCAAACTCCTGCACGAGCAGGTCGAGGGCGCGCGGACCGAGCCCAGGACCGTGATCTTCGAACCGGAGCTGGTCGTACGGGAGTCCGCCTGACGGGACCGGCGGCGGCCTGCCCGTCACCGCCGTGCAGCTCCCGCCGGCGCGCGGGTCCGTCGGCAGGCGCCTCTTCGGCTCCGGGAGCCGCGGGTCAGGCGTGGGCCTGTCGGTGGGCGCGGATGATGTCCGCGTACCGGCGGCCGCTCGCCTTGATGGTGCGTTCCTGCGTCGCGTAGTCGACGTGGACGAGTCCGAAGCGCTTGTCGTAGCCGTAGGCCCATTCGAAGTTGTCGAGGAGCGACCAGGCGTAGTACCCGGCGAGCGGGGCGCCCTTGCGCACCGCCCGGGCGCAGGCGGCCAGGTGCTGTTCCAGGTAGTCGGCCCGGTCGGGGTCGTCGACGGTACCGTCGGGGCGGACCGTGTCGGGGAAGGCGGAGCCGTTCTCGGTGACGTAGAGCCTCCGGACGCCGTAGTCGTCGGTCAGCCGCATCAGGAACGACTCCAGGCCGTCGGCGTCGACCTGCCAGTCCATACCGGTGCGGGGCACGTCGGGCAGGCGGACCTCGCGGGCGTACGGGACGGGGCCGGACGGGTCGTCGGCGACGGTGACCGGGAAGTAGTAGTTGAGGCCGTGCCAGTCGAGCGGGACGGCCATCGTCTCCAGGTCGCCCGGGCGCTCGGGGAGTTCGACGCCGTAGAGCTCGCGCATGTCGGCGGGGAAGCCCCGGCCGTGGACGGGATCGAGCCACCAGCGGTTGGTGTGGCCGTCCATGCGGGCGGCCGCCGCGAGGTCCTCCGGCCGGGTGGAGGCGGCCGCCACGGTCGAGTGGTTGGTCACGAGCCCGACCCGGGCACCGGACGCCGCCGCGCGGATCGCCTGTGCGGCCAGTCCGTGGCCGAGGAGCAGGTGGTAGGAGGCGTGGACGGCGGCGGTCAGGTCGGTGAGGCCGGGGGCCATCCGGCCTTCGAGGTGGCCGATCCACCCCGAGCACAGGGGTTCGTTCAGGGTGGCCCAGCGCGTGACCCGGTCGCCGAGCCGCCCGGCGACGACGGAGGCGTAGGCGGCGAGGTGCTCGGCCGTCTCCCGGGCCGTCCAGCCGCCGCGGTCCTGGAGCGTCTGGGGAAGGTCCCAGTGGTAGAGAGTGATGTTGGGCGTGATTCCGGCGTCGAGGAGTCCGTCGACGAGCCGGTCGTAGAAGTCGAGGCCGGCCGGGTTGACCGGGCCGTCGCCGGCGGGCAGGACGCGGGTCCAGGCGATGGACATGCGGTAGGCGTCGGTGCCGAGCCGCCGCATGAGCGCGATGTCCTCGGGCCACCGGTGGTAGTGGTCGCAGGCCTCGTCGCCGTGGTCGTCGTTGTCGATCTTTCCCGGGGTGTGGGAGAAGGTGTCCCAGATCGACGGTGACCGGCCGTCCTCGGTGACGGCGCCCTCGATCTGGTAGGCGGACGTGGCCGTGCCCCAGACGAAGTGGGGCGGGAAGGCGGCGAGGTCTATCGGATCGGACACGGAGGGCCTCTCTGGAGTGATGGGGGTGAGGGGGCTGCCGTCGGCTACTTGACGGCACCGGCGGTGAGGCCGGTGACGAGGTAGCGCTGGAGGAGCAGGAAACCGGCGACGACGGGCAGGCTCACGACCAGGGAGGCGGCCATGACCTGGTTCCAGTACACGTCGTTCTGGGTGGAGTAGCCCTGGAGGCCGACGGCGAGGGTGCGGGTGGTGTCGTTGGTCATCACGGAGGCGAACAGGACCTCGCCCCACGCGGTCATGAAGGCGTAGACCGCGACCGCCACGATGCCGGGGACGGCCGCGGGCACGATGACGCGGAAGAGCGCGCCGAGCGGGCCACAGCCGTCCACCTTGGCCGACTCGTCCAGGTCGCGGGGCACCGAGTCGAAGTACCCGATCAGCATCCAGATGGAGAAGGGCAGGGAGAAGGTCAGGTAGGTGAGGATCAGGCCGCCGCGGGAGCCGAACAGCGCGATGCCGGTGGCGTTGCCGATGTTGACGTAGATGAGGAAGAGCGGCAGCAGGAACAGGATGCCGGGGAACATCTGGGTCGAGAGCACCGTGACCGTGAAGACGCGCTTGCCCCGGAAGGAGTAGCGGCTGACCGCGTAGGCCGCGAACACGGCGATCGTGACGGAGCAGACGGTCGCCGCCCCGGCCACGATCAGGGAGTTCACGAAGTAGTCGGCCAGCGGGACGGTTCGCCAGATGTCGAAGTACGGGCGGACGGTGAGGTCCGAGGGGATCCACTGGAACGTGCCGGAGACGTCCTCCAGGGGCTTGAGCGAGCTGGAGACCATGACGTACACCGGCAGCAGCACGAATCCGGTGAGGAGCGTCAGGAAGATCCGCCGGCTCCACAGGAAGGACCGCGGGGCGGCCATCGGGGAGCGGACCGGCCGCCGGGAGTGGCTAGGCATCGGTGGCCTTCCTTCCTCGGGAGGTGAGCAGGAGGTAGGCGCCCGTCACCACGAGCAGGAACAACAGCAGCAGGACCGACATGGCAGAGCCGGCGCCGAAGTTCCAGGTCTGGAACGAGGACTGGTAGATGTGCAGGGAGATGAGGTCCGCCGCCTCCGGTGCCGCCTTGCCGAAGAGGACGAAGGGGGTGTTGAAGTCGTTGAAGGTCCACAGGAAGAGCACCAGCACCAGCACCTGGTTGACCGGACGCAGCGACGGCAGGGTGATGCGGCGGATCTGCTGCCGGATCCCGGCCCCGTCGAGGGCGGCGGCCTCGTACAGCTCCCGGGGGATGCTCTGAAGTCCCGCCATGACGATCAGGAAGGCGAAGGGCCAGCCCTTCCACACCGAGACCACGAGCAGTGTGACGAAGCTGTTGCCGCCGATCAGCCAGAACGGCGGGCTGTCGGTGAGGCCGAGCTGGTCGTGCACGACGTGGTTGACCAGTCCGTTGTCGCGCTGGAACATGAACGCCCAGGTGATGACGGCCGCGTAGACGGGCAGCGCGTACGGGACGAGGAAGACCGTGCGCAGGAGGCCCCGGCCGCGGAAGGTCTCCTGCATGAAGACGGCGGCGGCCACCCCGAGCAGCCAGCACAGCCCGACCGAGAACAGGGTGAACAGGCACGTGGTGAGGAAGGACCGCAGCAGCGCCTCGCCCACGGGGGCGTTGAAGTCGACCGCGAGGGAGTAGTTGTCGAGCCCGGCCCAGGGCGCGGCGCCCCAGTCGCGGATGTGGAACTGGGTGAGTTCCTTGAAGCTGACGACGATGCCGATCACCATCGGCACCAGGTGGACCAGGAGTTCGAGCAGGAGGGCGGGGAGCAGCAGGAGGTACGGCAGGCCGATGCGGCGCAGCCGCCCGGAGCGGCGCGAGCGCGGCGCCGCTCCGGGGGAGTTCTTCCGTGCCGTCCGCTCGCCCGTGGTGGAGGCAGCGGTGAGGGTCATCGTGGTGTCCGTGCTCACTTCTTGGGCATCTGCTGCTGGGCCTTTTCGAGCTTGGCCCGCACCGACTCGGTGGTCACCGGCCGGCCGGCGGCGGCGTCGGCGAAGAGTTCCTTGACTGCGGTGCCGACGACGGTCTCGAACTGCGACTCCTCGGGGACCTGGGGAAGCGCGGTGGCGCTGGTCGCCAGGGTCTCGCGCAGGACGGCGAGTGCCGGGGTGTTGAAGGCCGGGTCCTGCTGGGCGCTCTTGACCGGTGGGATGGAGCCATAGGCCTTGTTGAGGATGACCTGCTCCTCGTCGCTCGTCATGAACTTGACGAACTTCTTGGCGCCGTCGATGTTCCTGGTGTTCTTGAAGACGGCCATGTTGATGCCGGCGACCATGGAGTTGGTGGCGCTGCCCGGGCCGGGCTTTCCGGATCGCACCGGGGCGGGCGCCACTCCCCACTCGTCCCCGTTCATGCCCTGGGACGTGAAGGTGGCCGACGCGGTCTGCCACAGGACCATGGCCGTCTTGTCCTTGGCGAAGTCGCTCAGGGACTGGTTCTGCGCGTACTCGGCGTTGCCCGGCGCGATGATCTCGTGCTTGGCCATCAGGTCGACGTACTGCTTGACGGCGGCGACGGCGCCGTCGGAGGTGAAGTCGGCCTTGCCGTCGGGGGTGAAGAAGTCGGCGCCGTGCTGCTTGCCGAGGACGAACACCTGGTGGATGTTGTTGGAGAGGTTGGATCCCTCGGCGCCGAGGCCGTTGTGGCCCTTGGCGGTGAGCTTCTTGCCGACGGCGACCAGCTCGTCCCAGGTGGCCGGCGGCTTCGCCACCCCGGCGTCGGCGAACAGCTTCTTGTTGTAGTAGAGCGCGTACGCCATGGAGTACAGCGGTACGGCGGCGGGGTCCTGGCCCTCGACGCCGGTGGAGCCGAGGGCGGAGTCCACGAAGCGGTCCTTGCCGCCGATCGCCTCGAAGTTCTTCGCGTCCCAGGGCAGCAGGGCGCCGGTGGACTGCAGGGAGGCGCTCCAGGTGTTGCCGATGTTGAGGACGTCGGGCCCCTGGCCGGAGGTGGTCGCGGTGAGGATCCGGTTGAGCAGGTCCGACCAGGGCACCACCTCCAGCTTCACCTTGATACCGGTCTCCTTCTCGAACCTGTCGAGTCCGGGCTGGAGGACCTTCTTGTCGACCTCCAGGCTGGCGCCCTGGTTCGAGGCCCAGTAGGTGAGTGTTCCCGGCTGCTCGTTGGAGCCCCCGGAGCCGGACGAGCCCCCGCCGCAGGCGGCCGCGGTGAGAACGAGCGAGAGGGTGACGGCGCCGACGGCTGCGGCTCTGATTCTGCGCATGACTCCAGGGGCCTTCCGGGGAGGTGGGCGGACTTCACCTGCGGGGAGGGTGCGACGCGAGTGACTCCCCGCGTGCGGACCCCGAACCCCCCCGCTGCTTAATTTAGGATGTGAGTTAAACCTCAAGCGAAGGTCGCGTCAAGGGCTCGGTCGCATGTAAGTTGCCTGAAGGACAACGGAGATGAGGGGGCAGGGTGAAGGTGCGCAGCGGCCGTACTGTGCGTGACCTGCGGCGGGAGAACCGCACCGCGGTACTGCAACGGTTGTATTTCGACGGGCCTCAGAGCCGCTTCTCACTCGGCCCGGCCACCGGCCTGAGTTCCGGCTCGGTCAGCAACGTGGTGTCCGAGCTGCTCGCCGAGGGTCTGGTCGAGGAGGCGGGCAGCGTCGACTCGGCCGGCGGCCGCCCCCGCACGCTGCTCCGCGTCCGCGCGGACAGCGGCTACATGATCGGCGTGGACATCGGCGAGACGCGCGTACGGATCGAGCTCCTGGACCTGGCACTCACCGAACTGGCACGCCTGGAGCGGCCGTTGGACGCCGAGGGCCCCCGGCGCGTCGACCGCTACGACGTCGGCGTCGTTCTGGGGCATCTGCGCGAGGGCATCCCCGAGGTCCTGGACCGGGCCGGGATCCCGGCGGAGCGGCTGCTGGGCGTCGGCGTCGGGGTGCCGGGCATCGTCGCCAGGACCCCCGAGGACGGCGCCGTGGTGCACGGCCAGACCATCGGGTGGGACGCGGTCCCGCTGGAGCGGCTCCTGCGCGAGTCACGGCTCCTGCCCGGGGCCGTCCCGTACCACATCGACAACGGCGCCAAGACCCTCGGCCAGGCGGAGATGTGGTTCGGTGCCGGGCGCGGCGCGCAGAACGCGGTGGTGGTCCTCTTCGGCTCCGGTGTCGGCGCCTGCCTCGTCACCGACGACATGCGCTCGGGCCGGGCAGTGGAGTGGGGGCATCTGACGGTGCGGGTGCGGGGCCGCCGGTGCCGCTGCGGAGCCCGCGGCTGCCTGGAGGCGTACGCGGGGGCCGAGGCCCTCCTGGAACGCTGGTCCGAGGCAGGCGGGCGGCCCCCCGCCGGCACGGACGAGGAGACCGCGCTGACCGCGATGCTCGCCGCTGCCTATCCCGTCCCGGGCGCCGACGGAACCACGGCACCGGCCGACGCGACCGCCCTGGCCGTCCTGGAGGAGACCGCCGAGTACCTCGGCGCCGGTTTCTCCGACCTGGTCAACCTCTTCCAGCCCGAACGCATCCTGGTCGGCGGCTGGGCGGGCCTCCAGCTCGGCCGGCGCTTCCTCGACTCCGTACGGACCCACACCTCGTCGTACTCGCTGAAATACCCGGCCGCACGCGTGGAGATCGATCTGGGCACCCTCGGGCCGGACGCCGTCACGGTCGGAGCGGCGATCCTGCCGCTCGCCGACTTCTTCGCCCGCGGCGGCCGCCGCGCCGAGGCGCATCCGGAAGAGCAGGGCCCCGCCTGGCGGGCGGCTCTGCGGGAACGGGCGGCGCAGTGAGGGGTCTCAGCCGCCGGCTGCCCACTGCTCGACCGTCACCGTCCCCTCCCACCTCAGGTCCCCCGCCGACCTTCCCACCATGAGCCGGTACGGCCCCGGCTCCGTGGACCAGGCCCGCTCCTCCTCGCACCAGTGGCGCAGGGCACGGGCCGGAACCTCCACCTCGGCGGTCACCGCCCGGCCCGCCTCCGCCCGGACCGCCGCACAGCCGGCGAACCAGCGTACGGGCCGCTCCACGGCCGACCCGGGCCGGGCCGCGTATACCTGAACGGCCTCCCGCCCCGCGCGGGCCCCGGTGTTGCGGAGCCGTACCCGAACGGTGAACGCGTCCCCTGCCGCGGCCTTCACCGGCGCCTCGACGGTCTCGTACTCCCAGGTGGTGTAGCCCAGTCCGTGGCCGAACCAGAAAGCCGGCTCGCGCCCCGCCCGCAGCCAGGCCCGGTGGCCGATGTGGAGGCCGTCCGCGTAATCGAGCCGGCCCCGCACGGGCCGCGTGCGCGTCACGGGTGCGTCCGCGAGGGACGCGCCCCAGGTCGTGGGGAGCCGGCCACCCGGTTCCGCGAGGCCGAACAGGACGTCGGCGATCCCCGCGCCGGCCTCCTGCCCCGGGAACCAGGCGAGCAGCAGCGCGCCCACCTCCTCCCGCCACGGCGTCTCGACCGGGCCACCGCTGTTGACGACCACGACCGTGCGCGGGTTGACGGCGGCCACCGCCCGTACGAGAGCGTCCTGGTGACCGCCGAGGGACAGGCCGGTTCGGTCGTACCCCTCCGTCTCGTCGTGCTCGGTGGTACCGACGAACACCACCGCGGCGTCCGCGTCCCGGGCCGCCTCCACCGCGGCCGCCAGCGCGCTCGCCGCGTCGGGGTCCGGCGGCGCCGCGGTGACGATGGTGGCGCGTCCGCAGCCGGGGACCAGTTCGCGCCGCGCCACCACGTGCACCGGCCGCATCGAGGTCAGCGCCGCCCGGGCCGTGTGCACGGGCGGATTCACGTGGACGACCGCCGGGTCGTCCGTCTCGCGCGGGAACGTGCCGTCCAGGACCGTGCGCCCGTCGACGGTGAGCGTCATCCGGCCGAAGCCCCCGACACCGAACGACCACTCCCCCGCCGACCCCGGCCGCAGGCGCGCGCTGATCTCCACCGTGCGTGCCCCCGGAGGCAGGTCCGGCTCGAGCTGACGGCCGGAGAAGCGGTGCTCCGCGTACAGTTCCCGCCCCTCGTCGTCCAGCACGCGCAGCAGTACACCGGGAGCACTCCTTGTGGTACCGCGGCGGCGGAGTGTGCGTGGACGGTGTGACGCCGGTGACCTGGGGGACGGCCGGTATGTAGCCGTCGCTTCCTGGATCGGCCGCGGTGGCGACCGTGCCGACGCCGAGGACCGTTGCGACGAGAGCGCTGCCGACAAGGAGCGCGGGGAGTCGTTTCGAACGCCATCTCATGGAGGGCCTCCAGCCCGTGGGTGGGGGGATCGTGACCCGGCAGGGGGCTGAGCGCCGCCCCCTGCCGGGGGGCGTGGCGTGCGTGATGCGTCAGCTGTAGACGCCGAACTCGTGGAGCGAGTAGCCCCAGCCCGTCCCGCGGGCCGTCAGGTGGAGACGGACGTGCCGCGCGGTCGCCGCGACGTCGATGGTGTCGATGTCGCCGTCGCCGGTCGTCGTGGTGTGGACCGTGCGCCAGGTGCTTCCGTCGTCGGAGACCTGGACCTCGTAGGACTTCGCGTAGGCCGGGTCCCACACCAGCTGGAGCTTGCGGACGGCGGTGGGGGCGCCCAGGTCGACGCGGATCCACTGCGGGTCGCTCCAGTCGCCGGCCCAGCGCGTGGCCGGGTCGCCGTCCGTCGCCTTGGCCGGCTCGCAGGGGCAGTCGCCGTATGACGTCTGGAAGGAGGAGGCGGTGGTCGGCTTGTTCAGCGCCACGTTGGTCCCGGAGACCGGCGGGGCGACGACCTTGACCGACTTGGTCTCGATGCCGGCGTTCCCGCGGCCGTCCTCGGCCTGGATGTACACCTTCCAGACGCCGAGCTTCTCGGGCGCGGTGACGGCGAAGGTGCCATTGCCGGTGGAGCGCCACCGGGCCTCGACGAGCCGCTTGTCGCCACCGGCGTAGTTGCCGCTGAGGAAGATCTTGTACGTGATCGGGTCGCCGTCCGGGTCGCGTACGTCGGCGCGCACGCCGAACTCACCGCCCGCCGGGGCCGAGGAGGCGGCGCTGACGGCCATGTTCGTGACGACCGGTGGTGTGTTGTCGCCGCCGGTCGAGCCGGTGTAGGTCCTTTTCACCGCGTAATAGGACAGCCTCTTCAACCCGTCGGGCAGGAGGTTGAACCAGACGCCGCCGAAGTCGTGCTCGATGCCGTAGTGGAAGAGGGTGGCACCGAGCGCGACGCCCCGGTGGCCGGTGACGCACTCCCAGGCGGTGGTGTAGCCGTCGGCCTTCTGAACGTCGGTGGGCTCGTCCGGGACGCCGTTGGCGTCGTCCGGCACCTCCCACTCACCGGCCGGGCCGCCCTCGGTGATGATGTAGGGCTTGGTATAGCCGCCGGCCTCCCAGTCCTCCTGGACGTTGCAGATGTCGCCGTAGGAGTTCATCGAGTACAGGTCGAGGTCGGGGGCGTTGCGCTTGTAGTAGGGCCAGGCGCCGGTCCAGGCGCCGGTGGAGGTGACCGGGTGGTCCGGGTCGATCGCGTGGATCCTCTCGGCCACGTCGTTGACGAAGGAGGTGTAGGCGTTGCGCTGGGCCTCAAGCTGCGTGCCGCTGTAGCAGTTCTGCAAGCCGAGCACCGACTCGTTGCCGACGTTCCACATCAGCGTGGCCGGGTGCGCCTTGTAGGTGTCGACCCACTTGGCGATCTCGGTCAGCATGGTGTTCTTGTACGTCGAGCCGGTGACGTAGTCGGCGCAGCCGCCGCTGCCGGGGCCGCCGCCGGGCTGGAGCCAGAAGCCGTTGACGACGCGGATGCCGTGTGCGGCCGCCGTGTCGAGCAGGGGCTTCGTGGAGGCGTCCGTGCCCCAGGTGCGGATGGTGTTGACGCCCATCGACTGCACGTCCGGCATGTACTTCGGGGCGTCCGCGACGGACGGCCCCCAGGTCAGGCCCTTGACCGTGTACGGCTGACCGCCGACGGTCAGCTGCCAGTTCTCCTGGGAGCCGGCGACCCGCACCGCGCCTCCCGTGGGAGGCGGCGGGGTCCCGTCGGTGTTCCCGTAGACCTGGAACTCCCACAGGGAGTAGCCGTAGCCGCCGGCCCGTTCGGTTCCCAGCATCCGTACGTAGCGGCCGGAGCCGGAGAGGGCGAGGTCGTCGGTGCCGCCGTCACCGCCGGTCACGGTCTTCAGCGTCCGCCAGTCCGTGCCGTCGTCGGACGCCTGGATCTGGTAGCTCCTGCCGTACGCGCCCTCCCACGTCAGGACGGTACGGCTCAGGCTCGCCCGCTGCCCGAGGTCGACCTGCACCCACTGCGGGTCGCTCCACCGGCTGGACCAGCGGGTGCCGGTGAGGTTCCCGTCGACGGCCGCCGACGCGGGGTATCCGTCTGCTTCCTGGGACGAGGCGGTGGCGGGCCTGCCCTGCGACAGCAGGGTGTCCGCCGCCTGGGCGGGCGGGGCGGTGAGGGTGAACGTCGACGCCACCAGCGCGCCGAGGGCGAGCAGAGGGACGCCGGCGCGGCGGCGGGCCGGGGCAGGTGGTGAGGAGGGTCTGGACACGGCTTCTCCTGGCGGGTCGGAGTGCCGGGCGGGGCGGGGGGCCCGGGCGGGGCGGGGACGCTCTGCGGGGGATCCCCGGCGCCCGTCGGCGCGTGGTCGCGACAGCGTTCCCCGGCTCGGGACAGCGCGGTCGGTGGTCAGGCGGTGCGCGGTGCGAACCGTTCGGGTCCTGGCACCGGGTGGTGGCCCCTCCGGGCCGGGTCGCGGGGATGTCACCCGGACCGGAGGGGAGTCGGGGCCGGTCCGCGCCGGGTCACCCGGCGCGGACGGCGGACGGCGGACAGGGGCGAGAGGATCGGGGCGAGGGGTCGGGGGCCGGGTGTCAGGGGAAGGAGACGACGGTGGAGGGGACGGTCGAGGTGCCGGCGGGCACTGTGGACGCTCCGGTGTCGTTGATGACGTGGTTGTAGTGGCCCATTCCACCGAGGGACACCACGAGCAGGCTGTGGAACTTCACGCCCGGCTTGACCGGGGTCTTGAAGCCGTGGTCCTGGCGGATGGTCGGGTCCACGTTGTAGTTGCAGTAACTGCCCAGTCCCCACGCCTCGTGGGTGTTCACCGAGTCGTCCACGCGGTAGGCGGCGTACCCCTTGGTGGTGCCGTTCTGGATGGCGGCCTGGTTCGGCGCGTCGTAGGCCTTCTCATTCTGGTAGAAGATCGTCCGGCCGCGTTCGCCGTACCACTCGACGTCGTACTTGTTGAAGTGCTCGACGAACAGGCCGGTGGCCAGGACGTCGTCGCCGTTGACGCGGACGCCGTAGTCGGCCCGGTTGGTCTCCCAGCCCACGCCCTCACCGTGGTCGGCGCGCCAGACCCAGGTGTGGTCGATGATCGTGTCGTCGCTGTTGACCACCATGCTGGTGGTGGCCTTGCCGGGGCCGGCGCCGCCGATCCGGATGTAGACGTCCTGGACGGTGGTGGGGTTGGCCGCGTGGTCGGCGGCGGCTCCCGGCGGGCCGATCTCCAGCAGCGTCGGGGAGTTGACCGGTCCGGCGTCGATGAGGAAGCCGGCGAGCCTCACCCCGTCCACGTCGGCGACCTTCATCGCCGTCACCCCGTTGTCCGGGATGATCGTCGCCAGGCCGAGGCCCAGCACGATGGTGTTCGCGCGGTTGACGTCGATGGTCCGGTCGACGTGGTACACGCCCGGGGTGAAGAGCAGGTGCAGGCCCTGCGCGATGGCGGCGTTCATGGTGGCGGCGGTCGTGCCCGGCTTGACCACGTAGAACCGGCTCAGCGGAATCGACTCGCCTTGCGGAGTGCCGTTCGCCCACGTGGTGCCGCGCGCGTCGGTGCGCTTGGCGGGGGCGAAGACCTTGTACTCGTTGCCGTCGAGGTACAGGAACGGCTTCTCGCGGGAGATGGGGGTGGTGTTCAAGGTGGTGTAGCGGGGCTCGGGGAAGCTGCTCGCCGGGGCGCCCTCGACGCCGGAGAAGGTCTGGTTCCACACGGAGTTGGACCAGCCGCCGATCGCGCTGTCCCGGGTGTACCACTGCTGCTGCGAGTAGTTGCCGACCTGCCCGTCGACCTTGGTGTCGGCGATGTAGCCGCCGCTGGCCCAGCCGTACCCGTTCGGCGCCAGGTTCAGGCCACCCTTGACGTGCATGCGGCGGAACGAGGCCGCCTGGGAAACCGCCCACCGGTTGGTCCCGCTCACCGGGTTGACGGCCAGGTTCTCAGCCGCCCGCCAGAAGTTCTGCGTGGCGTTTCCGTTGAACCAGCCCGCGTCGACCGTCACGTCGCCGTTGATGGTCGTGTCATCGGGCCGCAGCCCGAGGCCCGCGATCTGGGTGTAGAAACCGATCTGCGCGTTGAGGTTGTTGTACGTCCCCGGCTTGAAGAAGAACGCGTGCCGGCCGCTGCCGAACTGCGCCGACTCCTGCTGCCGGAACACCTCGTCCAGCTTGGCCTGGATACCCGGCGTCGACGGGTCGAAGACGTGCACGTTCGGCCCCAGGTCCCCACCGCCCGGCAGGGTCGGGCCGCCGTCGCCGCCCGTGGAGCCGTACACCTTGAACTCCCAGAGCGAGTATCCGTATCCGGTGGCGCGGGCGGTGCCGAGCATCCGGACGTAGCGGGCCGCGCCGGACACGTTCAGCGTCTCCATACCACCGGCCCCCGTGGTGGTCGAGTACGCCGTCGACCAGTCCGTGCCGTTCAGGGACGTCTCGACGCGGTAAGCCTTGGCGTACGCGGCCTCCCAGCGCAGTTCGACCTGACTGATCGTGGCCGACGCACCGAGGTCGACACGGATCCACTGCGGGTCGGCGGCGGCGCTGGACCACCGCGTGCCGTTGTCGCCGTCGACCGCGGCGGTCGCCGGCGTGCCGTGGTGCTCCTGGCTGGAGGCGGTGACCGGCTTGCCCTGGGAGAGGAGTACGGGCGCGGCCTCGGCCGTCCGGGCGGGGACGAAGGTGAGCAGAGTGGCCGCGAGAGCGGTGACCACCACACCGACGACGCCTCGGCGAACGGATCCGCGCGGCGCCGGTGGCGCCACGGACGGTATGCCAACTGCGGGCATGCGGGGGCTCCTTGGATACGGGAACGATATGGGAGAGCGCTCTCCGGAACCTTGCCCGTAACCACACAGGCGGTCAAGGACCCTGTCACTACTTTTCTTTCACCTTTCATTAAAGGGCAGTTGACGCCGTGGCTCACGAGTTCGGCTCATGCCACGGATCGGCCCGACCGCGTGGGGCCTCGCCGCCGGCCGGCACGCCGCCAAGATCCACCGGCGGTCCGGCGACCACCGTCGGGAGGCCCACGCCTCACCGTCATCCGGCCCGCCCCGGGTTGGCGGGGCGGGGCAAGCCCAGGCGCCCCCTCCGCGGTGGGCCGGGAGGCGGAGCCCGTCGCCACCGTGCGCCAGGCCGCGGTCGGCTCCCGGGAGCCGGGCGACCGACGCGGCGAGGCGCCGGCCCTCTACCGCCTGGGCGAGGGATTCACGATAAGAGCCGGCACGCCGATGAAGGCCGGGCGCTGTTCCGGCTCAGCCGCGTCACCATGGAGCTTTGGCAGTACGAGGACTCCGTCTCCGCGTTCGGGCGATACCTGGAGATCTGCCGGCACACCGCTGACAACCGGCGAGAGGGCAGCGCCCTCTCCGCGGCGGGCTCCTGGTGGACGTGGAACGGCACGAGGAGGCCGTCGCCGTCAACCCACAGGCGGCCGACCACTTCCGCGACTCCGGCAGTCCCGGCACGGTGAACCTGGCCCTGAGCCACCGGCGGAAGACCCTCCGTGCGCCGGGGCACGCTGACGGGTGGCCCCTGACGGCCGCGCGGCGGGTCGGTTCCCGTGGAGGGCACCGGCCGCCGGTCCGCGACGGGCCGGGTCAGCGGTTGATCGTGTCGCGTGCCTGGGCGTACACCGTCGCGTCGGTGAGCAGGCCGTTGTGGGTGAGGCAGGTGGTCTTGGTGTTGGCCGCGCCGGACAAGGACACGGAGCTGTCCGGGTTGATCACGGTGTCGCAGGGCGACCACCAGGTCGCGTAGCGGGGCGAGCCGGGGGTCTCGTCGCCGGAGTTGAGGGCGGTGAGGAAGCTGGAGGCTATGCGCATCTCGGTGCAGGAGGTGTCGAAGCAGCCGTTGGCGGTGTCGGTTCCGTGGTTCGGGCCGCCGAGCGACACCCAGGCGTCGACCTTGGTGGTTCCGTCGAGGTTCTTGAGGTAGTAGCGGGAGGAGAGCCCGCCCATCGAGTGGCTCACGATGTCGACACGGGTCGCGCCGGTGGCCGCGAGGAGACGATCGACCTCGGTGGACACCTGGTCGGCGGTGACGGTGTTCGACCGGCGGGAGTCGTAGGTCCACTGGCGCAGGTGGGAGGACGGCCAGCCGTCGGACTCGAAGCGGTCGGCCATGGTGTTCCAGTTGCTGCCATCACCGTTGTAGCCGTGGACGAACAGGACGGGATTGCTGCCGGAGTGGAAACGGGAGCTGTCCGACGCTTGGGCGGGAGCCGGCGCCTGTACGGCGAGAAGGGCACAGGCCGCGGTGGCGGCTGCGGTGACGCGGGATCTCTTCACGGGGGCCTCGATAGCTGGACGGGGAAGCGCTCGACGGCGCGTTCCGGTGGGCAGAGCGCGCTGGGGGGCTGGGAGCTTCCGGGTCACGGGAGCAGTGCCTGCGGACAGGTGAGGCGTACCGAGCATGCCGGACGGCCGGTTCGCCGAGGTCCGCGGGAGAGGACGTCGGTGTCAACGAGGGGTGGACCGAGCGTACTGAGCGGTAGGTGTCGTTGGTCAAGAGGTGTGCGCCGGGTCTTCGGCTCCCTGCGACCGCGAGCCTGGACCGGTCGCGGCCCCGCCCGCACGTTCACGCGTTCCGGCTCCGGCTCACTTTCGTGGAGGGCTGGCTGAGAGTGATGTCAGTGGCATGTGGTGGGATGGCCTGACTCTGCTGCCGTGCCCTGTGGGAGACCGCCTTCATGCCCGTGTACTCGTCTCTGACCCACGCCCTGGCCGCAGCTTTGGTCGATGTCCTGCGGTTCATCGAGGGCAGTGAAGACGAGCAGATGGATCCGGACGACGCCGTCAAGGTCCTGGAGGGTGTAGCCCACCTGGTCAGTAAGCTGCCGAGCGACCAACGGAGCGAACTGGCCGACCTACTCGGGACGATGGCCGAAGCCGAATCCGACCCTGTGCGGCGGGAGTTCCTGGAAGGGTTCCCGGAAGGGTTCGGCCTCCTTGATGATGCGGTCTGACCTGTGCTTCACGAGTAGAGCAGGACGCGCTAGCGGAGGAGATGAAAGCCGGCCCGGCCGAACATCGGGCGTTTGAGCATCTTGGTCCGGTTGACGTGGCCTTCGACGACCCCGGAGCTCCAGGGCAGGGTGAGGCCAGCGATGAACCAGGACAGTCCCGTAGTGACGCCCCTCGCGGCTCGCGTACTCATCGACGCCGACCACCACCCGCGGGGCCGGAACTTCGGGGTCGAGTAACGCTTCGACCAGCCGCCGCACCGTGCTGCGGCTCACGGACACGCCGAAGACGCGCGCCAGGCGGGCACCGGCCCGGCCGGCGAGGTCGAGGCCGACCGCGGTCAGTGTCGACCGCAGGCGCTCGGTCCCTCGGCCTTACCGACAGGTCAAGCCTGGCAACTGTTCGGCGAAGGTCCGCCGCCCGCACGAGATGACCGGGCAGAGGAACCTGCGTCACCTCGCGGGACCGGATTCCCGGCGACGGAAACTCGGATGCGGGCGCCGCGGGGCCGCCCCTAGGCTGCGCCCTCGGGGCGGGCGGGGTGCCGTACCGGCCGTCAGTGGATCGGAGAGGCACAAGGTATGACCAGTCAACTGTTCGCGATCTGCTTCAACGCGACCCGGCCGTCAAGCCTGGCGCGGTTCTGGTCCGGGCTCCTGGGCTGGGAGCCGGCCGATGGTCCGGACGACGACGTCACGATCCTGCCCCCCGATCCAGCCGGGTTCCGCATTCGTTTCCTGCCGAGCCAGGAGCCGAAGGTCGGCCAGAACAGGGCGCACTTCGACCTGACGAGCACGTCTCCGGAGGATCAGCTGCGGACGGTGGCCAGGGCGCTGGAGTTGGGCGGGAAGCACATCGACGTGGGCCAACTCCCCGAAGAGGGCCATGTGGTGCTCGCCGACCCGGACGGCAACGAGTTCTGCGTCATCGAGGCGGGCAACGAGTTCCTCGCCGACACCGGCTTCGTCGGAGCTCTGGCGTGCGACGGTACGCAGGAGGTCGGTTACTTCTGGAGCGAGGTGCTGCGGTGGCCGCTGGTCTGGGACCAGGACGAGGAGACCGCGATCCAGTCGCCGAACGGCGGCACGAAGATCACGTGGGGTGGTCCTCCGGTGGCGCCCAAGACGGGTAGGAACAGGCTGTACTTCGAGCTGGCGCTCCCTGCCGGCGCCGACTGGGAGGCGGAGACCGACCGCCTGATCTCGCTCGGCGCGACGCGCACCGACATCGGCGGGGGCGGCGACGGCCGGGTGCTGATGCTCGACCCCGACGGCAACGAGTTCTCCGTACGGCCCCTGACGCGCCAGTGCCCCGCTCCGGAGCGCGGGATGCCGTTGGCGGATCCGCCGTCCATGTGACGGCGGCTTGTACGACCCCGTCGACGGAGAGCGAGCCCACTGCGATGCCCAGGACGACCGGAGCACCTATCCACTCCCACCAACGCCTCATGAACGGCGGATACCCCGTCCCTGCGTCACGGCTCCGTAGGATCGCGTGCACCCGAGGCTGACCCACCGGGCCGCCTGAGAGCCCGAACGTCGCGCGTACTCCGCGACCGGTGACGTGCTGGTCCGCGGAAGGCGTGGGTTCAGCCGTATCTCTGCCGCCTGTGCGTGCCGTCGACGAGGGGCGGCCTCCGCCGTCTACGGGGCCGGTGGCAATCAGCGGCCGACCTGTCGCGGCGCCCCCCGTACCCGGCGTAGGGCATCTCCCGGCTCGCCCCGGGGGGCGACGCCGGACGCCGGCCTCGGCAAGGCGCACTGTCCCCTCCTGCCCCACGGCAGCGTCGATTCCGCGATGCCGGCCGTTCCCGCGGGGTACGGGCGCTATCCGTAAGCTCCTGGCAGGACTACGGTGTTGAGTGAAGCCCCAGTCCCCGGCAGCCATGCTCCGTCGCGCTCCGGGAAGGCTGGCCATGTCCGTCCTACTTCTCATCCTCCTCCTGGCCCTGTTCGGTCTCGGGTTCCTCAGTCCCGTCTGGTGGGTGGCCGCAGCCGTTCTGGTCTTCGATCTCGCGCACTCCGGCCGGCGTGGCGCGAGGGGTGGGCCCCACCGCCGTGCTTCCGAGTACCGCAGCTACCAGGACTACCGGGCGTACAGGGACCGTCAGGACCGCTGGGAGCGCCGGTACAGGCAGCAGCGCCCCAGCCACTGGGACCGGCGGGACCGCGAGTACCACCAGTGACCGGTGGGGCACCGGGGAAGGAACCGCTCCGTGAAGCCGAGGGCCGGATCGACCGGAACAACCGGAACAACCGGATCGAGGTGCCGGGGGCCGGTGGAAGGCTGTGGCCGGGGAACGGCTGCCGGGGGGTGCGCGCGAGGGCTATGCTGCGATGGACGTCCCAGACCCCGGCGTGGCCCAATGCTGTTGTCGTGCTGGTGTCTGCGGGGAGTGGACAGGACTCCGGACCACCACAGACCCACAATGCGAGGTGAAGCCGGCCGGGTGCACGGCGCCCTGCGACAGGGTTGCCATCCGTCGCTTCTGCCTGACCTGTAAAGGCGTCCGACCACATGGGACACGTGCCAGGCGCAGCCGGAACCCCCGGCCCGCCCGGCACCGCCCCAGGTGGTCATAAGAACTGAGGCACCATGCCTGTTCTCTCAAGACTGAACTTCCACCGGCGCGACCGGGGAAGCCACGCGACCATCACCCTGGCGGGTGAACTCGACCTGGAGACGGCGCACTGCGTGCGCGAGGTGGTCGAAGAGTGCCTGGCGGACGGAATCCGCGAGGTCGACATAGACCTGACTCTCCTCACCTTCTGCGACGTCAGCGGCCTCAACGCCTTCCTGGTCTCGTCTCGGCTCACCACCAGTGCCCGGGGTGTGCTGTGGCTGCGCCACCCGAACCCGATGCTGACCCGCCTCCTGGATCTGACCGACACCGGCTTCCTCCTCTACGACCGGCCCTTGGTGTCCGCGTCGCACGCCGCCGTGGCGGGCGACCCGGCCGCCGGAGGTCCCCCATCGCTGGCCTCGTGACCGGGCCGGGAAGCACGACCTGGAACCCGCTCGGCGTCGGTGGCAGGGGGCGAGGTGGTGCGGGGTGATCAGTGATCTCATGGTCGGGGTCCTGCGTCTGCTGCGGTCCGACGACGGCTCCGGCCGGGTCGTCGATGTCACCGCGGCCGGCGCCGCCGCGTTGGGCGTGGACGGCCTCGCGGTCTCCCTGGTCACCGAGGGCGGCCTCACCGAGCTCCTGTGGTGCTCGGACGCCGCGACGCGCCGCTTCGAGGACCTTCAGCTCACTCTCGGGGAGGGCCCGGGGCCCGACGCGGCCCGTACCGGCGCGATGGTGTGGGTGCCCGACCTGGTCGGTGTACGCCTTGCCCGCTGGCCCGCGCTGGCCATGGAGGCTCCCGCCCTGCCGGTCCGGGCGGTCTTCTGTTTCCCCATGGCGATCGGCGCGATCCGCACGGGCGTCCTGACCACCGTACGCCGCACCCCGGGTCCCCTGACCGCCCAGCAGGCGGACGACGCGCTGGTCCTGGCCGACGCGCTCACCGGACGGTGTCTGGGCGCCGGTGAGTCGCGCGTGGCCGGGGCGTCCCCTGCCGACTCCCCGCCCGCCCTGCAGCACGCCGTGATCCACCAGGCGACGGGTATGGTCAGCGTCCAACTCTCCCTGCCCCTGCCCGAAGCCCTGCTGCGGCTGCGCGCGCATGCCTACAGCAGTGGGCGTTCCATCACCGAGATCTCCCAGGACGTGGTGGACCGGCAGCTTCGCCTGGACCGGAACGGCAACGGCACGCCCCCGACCGTCGTAGACAAGGACTGATCGACATGCCCCGCGAACAGCGGCTCACCGAGGTTTTCGTGGAAGTCGCGGACTCCCTGACCGACGATTTCGACCTCATCGACTTCCTCCAGCAGCTCTCGGTGCGCTGCATGGAGCTGCTGGACGTGGCGGCGGTCGGCATCCTGCTGGCCGACCAGCACGACATCCTGCAGACCATCGCCGCCTCGGACGAACATACCCGGCTGCTGGAACTCTTCGCCCTGCAGCACGACCAAGGCCCCTGCGTGGACTGCTACAAGAGCGGTCAGGCCCGCACCAACATCAACCTCACGGACCCGGGGACCACGGTGAGCTGGCCGCAGTTCGCCGCCCGTGCCCACGAGACCGGATTCGTGGCCACCAACGCGCTCCCGCTACGGCTGCGCGGCCGTGTCATCGGCGCACTCGCCCTGTTCCAGACCGACCCCGAACCGCTCAGTGAACCGGACATCACCCTCGCTCAGGCACTGGCCGACATCGCGACCATCGCCATCCTTCAGCAGCGCACCCTGGACCACAGCCACATCGAGCGTGCCCAGCTCCAGTACGCCCTGACCAGCCGCATCGTCCTCGAACAGGTCAAGGGCATCCTCGCGGAGCGCTGGCAGATCTCACTCGACGACGCGTTCACCGCCTTCCGCTCCTACGCCCGTGCCCACCAACGTCAGCTCGCCCAGCTCGCCCGCGAGATCGCCGACGGCGACTTCGACACCGATCTGATCCCCCACCCGGCCACTCGCCGCCCGAGCGGTGACCCGACGGTCCCGGGCGCCGACGGCCGCCGCCCCGGGCGTCCCCTGCCGTAGAGGCCCCGGGGCGGCCCCGGCGCCGGCGCCGGCCCCGCCCACCGCCCCGCTGTCGGGCCCAGACCGTGCGCCCACGAGGAGCCGTTCACCGCCCGGGGGCCGGCCGAGGAAGCGTTCTCAGGTGGTGCACCGCCGCGACGCCGGGGAATGGGGGTCGATACGGTCCGCGTCCCCGCCCCCCTGTCGGTCTCTGCCAGGCCGCCCCCCTGTCGGGCATCCGCCAGGCCGCCCCCTGTCGGGTCTCTGCGAGGCCGCACCGCCACCGCCCGGCCGGGGGTGGCAGTGGCGCGGGTCCACCAGTGCCGCGTCTGGCGTGACCGTCCCCGGCCGAACCTCGTCGGCTCCCGTCGGCCACCGGCTGCCCGCGCCGCGGACCCACGTGGCCGGGACCGGCGGCCCCGGTCGCTGCGCCTGGTGATGCGGGGCCGAGCGCCCGCGGTGGCCGCCGCCGGTGGCTCGGCGCGGTCAGCGGGCGTCTCCTGTCGTCGATGACGTGATGATGTCCCCGTGCGCGAAGTCGCCCGGTGGGATGCCCGGGTGGTGGCTCCCGGGACGTGAGTGCGGGGCGGTGACGCCCAGGGCGAGCCGGGAAACGATGCGGTAGCGGTCGCCCCGGTAGACGGAGTGGACGTACTCGACCGGATGACCGGCGGTGTCGGTGGTCAGGCGCTCGATCAGCAGGGCGGGGGAAAGAACCGGAACGTCGAGCACGCCGGCTTCGGCCTCGTTCACGACGGTCGGCTCGATGGACTGCACCGCCTGGTCGACGTGGACCTGGTGGTGCTCGCGCAGGTGGTCGTAGAGATCCCCTGCCTCCAGCTCCCGTGGGCTGAGGGAGGGGACCAGGGCTGCGGGGATGTGCAGGTGCTCTATGGCCATCGGCGTTCCGTCGACCAGCCGCAGCCGGGCGATGTAGACCACTTCGGCAGCCGGGGAGACACGCAGCTTGCGGCCGATGCGGGCGCCCGCGCGGATGGTGTCCAGTCTCAGCAGTCTGCTGGACCAGGCGCCCCCGGCCCGGGGCACGGCGACGGCGGCGTCGTCGGAGACCAGTTCTTGAGTGATCTTGGCGGGGGCGACGAACATGCCGCGGCCGTGTTCGCGTACGAGCTGCCCCGTGGCGACGAGTTCGTCGACCGCGGCCCGCAGGGTGGGCCGGGACACGCCCAGTTCGGCGCTGAGCGTGCGCTCCGAGGGGATGGCGTCGCCGGGACTGCGTACCTCGATCAGGCCGAGGAGGAACTCCCGGACCCGCTCCCGCTTGAGTACGGCCCCTGAGGAGTTGTTCTCCATGACTCCGACCTCTCTGCCTCGCCGCCCACAACTGGTCTGGTGGTAAACGGCAGTTTAGGCGCTCACCGCTGCCCCGCCTACCGAAAAAGCCCTGTCACCCGGGGGGTTGACGGCCACATTGGTCTATGCCACCTTCAAGCCACATCGTTGTCCAGTTGACCAACTGGTCAACACTCCCCCGAGGTGAATCCAGTGAAGATCCGCTTCATCCCCACCGCCGCGGCACTCGCGGCCGCTTGTGTCCTCACCGCCTGCGGTAGCTCCTCGTCCGGCTCCGACCGGGCGGCCGGCCCCGGCACACTGACCGTATGGATCATGAAGGACAGCGTCACCGACGCGTACCTCCAGCGATTCGAGCAGGACTTCGAGCGGCAGCACAAGAACACCGTCCTGGACATCCAGATACAGGAGTGGGACGGAATCGGCGAGAGGATCACCGCCGCGCTCGCGAGCAACGACGCCCCCGACGTCATCGAGGTGGGAAACACCCAGGTCGCACAGTACGCGCAGAGTGGTGGCGTGCTCGACCTGAGTGACAAGGTCGGGGAACTGCGGGGCGGTGACTGGCTTCCCGGCCTCGCCGAGCCGGGGAAGATCGACGGCAAGCAGTACGGCATCCCCTGGTACGCGGCCAACCGCGTCGTGCTCTACAACAAGGACCTCTTCGCGAAGGCCGGGATCTCCTCCCCGCCCCGGACCCGTGACGAGTGGCTGCGGATCACCGGAAAGCTGAACCGGGGCGACACGCAGGGCATCTATCTGCCCGGTCAGAACTGGTACACCCTCGCCGGCTTCATCTGGGAGGAGGGCGGAGAGCTCGCCGAGAAGGACGGCGACCGGTGGAAGGGCGCGCTCGACAGCCCGGAGGCCTTGCGGGCCATGGACTTCTACCAGCGGCTCCAGGCGCTGGGCAAGGGCCCCAAGGACTCCGACGAGGCCAAGCCGCCGCAGGCGGACGTGTTCGCCAAGGGGGACGTCGCCCAGATCATCGCCGTCCCCGGCGGCGCCCAGATCGTGGAACAGGCCAACCCGGCCCTCGCCGGCAAGCTCGGCTTCTTCCCGATCCCCGGCCGCACGGCGGGCACACCGGGAGCCACCTTCACCGGCGGTTCGGATCTGATCATTCCCGCCGCCTCCGCCCACCCGGACGCCGCCTACCAAGTGGTCAAGTCGCTCGCCGGGGAGAAGTGGCAGAGGGACCTGGCCAAGACCATGAGCTACGTGCCCAACCGGACGTCGCTGGCCGACGCCCTGGAGAACGACGAGGGCACCGCAGCCATGGCCGCGGCGGCCGCGCGAGGGCGCGCGACACCCAGCTCCCCGCAGTGGGCCGCCGTGGAGGCCACCAACCCGATCAAGGAGTACATGACCGCGGTGTTGACCGGAAGCGACCCGCGGAAGGCCGCGAAGGACGCCTCCGACGCCATCAGCAAGACGCTCAACTCATGAGCGGGGCCCGATCGGGGAAGAGAGCATGACGCGCCCCGCCGGCCGCCCCGACACGGCATCCGCCCCCGGCCCCGGCGCCGGCCCCGGCCCCACAGCGACAGCCTCCGCTTCCACGCCCACACCCACACCCACACCCACACCCACACCCACACCCGCACCCGCACCCGCACCCGCGTCGGCCGGACGCAGAAGCGCCGCTCCCGGCAGTCTGTGGCCCTACCTGCTCATCGCCCCCACGGTCGCCGCCATCGTCGTCCTGCTCGCCTATCCCCTCGCCCGCAATCTGCTGATCTCCCTCCAGCACTACGGGATGGCCGAACTGATCCGGGGAGGCGCGGGCTTCGCCGGTCTGGAGAACTACCGGGAGATCCTGGGTGACGGCGAGTTCTGGCAGGTCACCCGGCGCACGCTCTGGTGGACCGGGATCAACGTCGTGCTCATCATGGTGATCGGCACAGGCGTCGCGCTGATGCTCCAACGGCTGGGCAAGCGGATGCGGACCCTGGTCCTGAGCGGACTGGTGCTCGCCTGGGCCAGCCCCGTCATCGCGACGACCACCGTCTTCCAGTGGCTCTTCTCCTCCCGCCTCGGAGTGGTCAACTGGCTGCTGGTGCGGCTGGGTTTCGACTCCTTCCAGGACTACTCCTGGCTGGCGCACGGGCCGGCGGCCTTCACCCTGCTGGTGCTGCTCGTCGTGTGGCAGTCCGTGCCGTTCGTCGCCATCACCCTGCATTCCGCGCTGACGACGGTCCCCGCCGAGCTCTTCGAATCGGCCCGGATCGACGGCGCCGACGGCTGGCGCGTCTTCCGCTCGATCACCCTGCCCCTGCTCAGGCCGGTCTTCGGGCTCGTCCTGAGCCTCGAAGTCATCTGGGTCTTCCGGTGCTTCGCCCAGATCTGGGCCGTGACCGGGGGCGGGCCCGGCGGAGCGACCACCACCCTGCCCGTCTACGCCTACCAGGTGGCACGGTCCCTGCACCGCTACGACCTGGGAGCCGCCGCGGCGACCCTCACCGTACTCATCCTGATCGCCGTGCTGATCCTCCACTTCCGTCAGATGTTCCGGCAGGAGGCCGAACTGTGAGCCCCGTGCCCGTGCGCCTGTTGCGGCGGCTGCCCCTGAACGCGGGCGCGCTGGTCGTCTTCGCGCTCTGCGTCTTTCCCGTGTACTGGATGGTCCTCACCGCCTTCAAGCCCACCCCCGACATCCAGGCCGAGACGCCCGTCTTCCTGCCCACCTCGCTGACGCTGGAGCACTTCTCCGCGGCGGTGAACGCCGACGGGTTCTGGTCGTTCTGGCGCAACAGCCTCATCGTCACGGCCGGCTGCGTGCTGCTGGCCCTCGTGGTCGCCCTCGGCTCGGCCTTCGCGGTGGCGCGGCTGCGCTGGAAGGGCCGCCGCGGCTTCGTCCTGATGGTGTTCATCGCGCAGGTCGCGCCCTGGGAGGCGCTTCTCATCCCGATGTACGTCATCGCACGCGACACCGACATGCTCGACCGGCTCGCCACCCTCACCCTCGTCTACTTCATGATCACCCTGCCGTTCACCATCGTCACCCTGCGGAGCTTCCTCACCGCGATACCCAAGGAACTGGAGGAAGCCGCCCAGGTGGACGGCTGTACGCGGGCCGCCGCGTTCCGCAGGGTCACGTTCCCCCTCCTCGCGCCCGGCCTGCTCGCCACCTCCCTCTTCGGCTTCATCACCGCCTGGAACGAATTCGCCTTCGCCAACATGCTGATCATCAAGGACCAGGACGACCGCACCCTCCCGGTCTGGCTCTCCTCGTTCTCGAACGTCTTCGGCACCGACTGGGGAGCCACCATGGCCGCCTCCACGCTCTTCGCGCTCCCCGTCCTCATCCTCTTCCTGGTGCTCCAGCGCCGGGTCGCCACCGGCTTGGCCGGCGGCGCGGTCAAGGGATAGGAGGCACCGTGTTCCCACCGACCAGAGCCCCCGGTCTCGTCCCGAACCCCTCGCGACTCAGCCGGTCCGCCGGGGCCTTCACCCTCGACGACGCGACGGCGATCCGCGCCACCCCGGGGGCCGGGCCCGCGGCCGCCCTACTGCGCACCCTGCTCGCCCCGGCGACCGGTCTGCCGCTGCCCCTCGCCCCGGACGGGCGCATCGTCCTCGTCCTCGACCCCGGCCTCACCGGCCTCGGCTCGGAAGGCTACGGCCTGACCGTCAGCAGTGAAGCGGTGCTGCTGCGCGCGGCGGGCGCAGCCGGGCTGCGGCACGGTGTGCAGACCCTCCGGCAGCTCCTGCCCGCCGCCGCCCTCGGCGCGGAGCCGGTACGCGGGGTGCGGTGGTCCGTCCCCTGCGTCGAGATCACGGATGTGCCCCGGTACGCCTGGCGCGGCGCGATGCTCGACGTGGCCCGCCACTTCCAGCCCGTCTCCTTCCTGCGGCGCTTCACCGACCTGCTCGCCCTGCACAAACTCAACGTGTTGCATCTGCATCTGACCGACGACCAGGGCTGGCGGATGCCCGTCGCGGCCCACCCCAAGCTCACCGAGGTCGCGGGCGTGCCTCATGGCGGCGCGTACACCCGCGAGGAGTTGCGCGATCTGGTGGCGTACGCAGCCGACCGGGGGGTCACCGTCGTACCGGAGATCGAGATGCCGGGCCACGCGCGCGCCGCCCTGGCCGCCTACCCGCACCTCGGCAACTTCCCCGAACGGCGACTGGACGTCTGGAAGAGCTGGGGGGTGTGCGACACCGTCCTCGGGGTCACCGACGAGGCCCTCGATTTCTGCCGCACCGTCCTGGACGAGGTGATGGACCTCTTTCCCTCGCCCTACGTCCACGTCGGTGGTGACGAGTGCCCGACCACCGAATGGCACCACTCGCCCACCGCCCTGCGGCGCGTGGCCGACGAGGGGCTGGACGGCCCCGACGCGCTCCACGGGTGGTTCATGGCGCGCGTCGGGACCTTCCTGACCGGGCGCGGGCGGCGGCCACTGGGGTGGACCGAGACCGGTCGCGACCTGCCCGAGTCCTTCGCCGCCCTGGTCTGGCGAGACGAGGAGCACGGGCGCGCGGCGGCCTGCCGCGGCCAGTCCGTGATCATGGCGCCGCACCGCTCCACCTACCTCGACTACCCGCAGTCCGCCCGCCCCGACGAACCGCCCGGCCAGTCCGGCGACGCGGTCGACCTGCGGGCCGTGTACGCCACCGAACCCGCCCCCGCCCACTGGGAGGCGGCGGCCGCCGCCCGGGTGCTCGGCACCCAGGCGCAGCTGTGGACCGAGTACGTGGCCACCGCCGCGCACGCCGAGTACCTCGCCTTCCCCCGGCTGTGCGCGCTGGCCGACACCGCCTGGTCCGGCGGCCGCGACTGGCCCGGATTCCAGGCACGGCTGCACCACCACAGAGCCCGGCTCGACGCTCTCGGAGTACCGAGTCGCCCCTCCGCGATCCTTCGTCCTGAAAGGACCACCAGGTGACCAGCTTCAGCACGAGCAGAAAAGCACGCACCACACGGATACGCACGGCCCTGGCCGCCGCCCTCGTGGCCGGCCTCGGCTGCGCCACCCTGTCGGCGGCGCCCGCTGCCGCCGCCGGCGAGTCACTGACCGTCCAGTACCGGCAGAGCGCCACCGGCAGCGACCAGGCCGAACCCTGGTTCAAGGCGGTCAACACCGGCACCGCGCCGGTCTCCCTCAGCCAGGTCAAGATCCGGTACTACTTCAAGGCCGACGCCGGCGCCTCGTACACCTTCGCCTGTTCCTGGGCGGTCAAGGGCTGCGGGAACATCACGGGCACCTTCGGCACCCTCGCCCGGCCGACCGCCACCGCCGACCGTTACCTGGAGATCGGTTTCACCGCCGGCGCCGGCACCCTCGCGCCCGGCGCGAGCACCGGCGACATGCAGTTGCGCTTCCACCGCTCCAACTGGCAGCCGCTGAACCAGAACGACGACTACTCCTTCGGGCCGACCCAGACGTCGTACGGCGACTGGTCCAAGGTCACCGCCAGCGTCGGCGGTACGCCGGTGTGGGGGACGGCACCCGAGGGCAACGACCCGGGCCCCGGCCCCGACCCGACCGATCCGCCGACCGGGGGCGGCGCCAGGCTGTTCGACGACTTCAACTACGCCTCGCACACCGATCCGGCGATCGGCGCCCACGGCTGGAGCGTGCGTTCCAACGCGGGCGGGCCGGGGGTGCCGGGCGCGACCTGGGCGGCGCAGAACGTCACCTTCGCCAAGGAGGGGACCAACTCGATCATGAATCTGGAGACCTCGACAGCCGGCACGCCCGAGTCCACGAAGCACACCGAAGTCCTCACCAAGGCGATGAAGTTCAAGAACGGTACCTACGCGTCCCGGGTGCGGTTCTCCGACGCTCCCAGGTCGGGTCCTGACGGCGACCGCGTCGTGCAGACGTTCTTCACCATCAACGACCTCAAGGCCCCGATGGCGGACGACTACGCCGAGTACGACTTCGAGTACCTGCCCAACGGCGGCTGGGGCGAGCCCGCGAACATCCTCTACACCACCTCGTGGGAGACCTACCGGCCCGACCCCTGGGAGGCCGTCAACCAGCACTCCGAGTCACGCACCAGCTACGCCGGCTGGCACGACCTCGTCGTCACCATCGACGACAACAACATCACCTACTACGTCGACGGGCAGGAGTTCGGCCGCCATGACGCCCGCTACCTGCCCGAACGGCCGATGTCCATCAACTTCAACCAGTGGCTCATCGACCTCGCGGGCCAGACCAGCACCACTCCGCGCGCCTACGACCAGAAGGTCGACTACGTCCTGCACGTCAAGGACCGGGTGCTGACCCCGGCCCAGGTCGCCACGGAAGTCGCCGCCTACCGGGCGGCAGGCACCACCTTCGTGGACACGGTGCCCGCGAGTCAGTAACAGTCAGCGGCGGGCGGACGCCGCCTGTGCGTCCGCCCGCCCCGCCCCTGAGGCCGGCCCCGCCCCGGCCAGGGCAGCGCCGCCGGTTCGTCACCTTCCAGAACAACTGACACGCCATCATCAGGGCGGGTGTCCGGAAAAGACTTGCTGCAAGTTCTTGCAACAGCCTTGCCGCATGGGGCGGTTGGTGCGACCGTTGTCCAGTCCGACTCAGACCCATGACGGGAGGCGCGGTGCGCAACGCGAGACGACTTCTCCTCAGAATCGGCGCGATGGCGAGCTCGGCACTCACAGTCGCGGCGATCGGTCTCATGGCGGCCCCGCCGGCCGCCGCCGTCGACTACTACTACGAACTCCCCTACCCCTCGGGCGAGTCCTACCTCGTCACCCAAGGACCCGAGGGCACGTACTCGCACACCGGCCCGTACAACGAGTACGCCTGGGACTTCGGCCTGCCGGCGAACTACGAGGTCTCCGCCGCGCAGGGCGGCACGGTGCTCGTCTCGGACTGGTCGCCGTACTGGCAGAACGGCATCGAGGTCATCATCCGCCACTCGAACGGCCGGTGCACCCATTACGCGCACCTCAACCGGGCGATCTACAACACGGGCGACTGGGTCCCGCAGGGCCGGATCATCGGCTGGTCGGGAGCCACCGGGGCGGCGACCGGCCCGCACCTGCACTTCCAGGTCATCGACTGCAACACCCGCGTGGGCATCCCGGCCACGCTTCAAGGCTGGACGCCGCCCACCGGATCAAGGCCGGTGAGCGTCAACACGCGCGCATGACACCGGTCGCGCCCCCGCCACACACGGTGTGACGAGCGACCGGAGTGGCGGGGGTGCGGCCCACCCGCGCGCCTGACGGCGCCCGGACCGCCGCGACACCCGGTACGGATGCGGCCGCGACACCCGGTGCGACAGCGGCCCCCGGCACACGCCGGTGGCGGTGGCGGTGGCGGGTTCACCGCTCGGGTGGCGCGGCGCAAGGGGGCCGTCCCGGTCACGGTGCCCGGGTCACGATCCTCCGTCGCACCGGTCCCCGGGCACCGGGACACCGCATGGGACCCGCCGCCGCTGCGGCGCGGCTCCCCCGCCCGCTGGGCGCGAGTCCCGTCAACAGGGGTGTGGGTACGGGAGACACGGGCATCCGGATCAAGCCGTCGCCCGTCCCCCGGGGAAGCGTTTTACGTGTTATCAGGCCAACATCACCATATGTGAGGTATGCCCTACTGGCCGGTAGGATCGAGGACTAGCTTCTGGACCATGACCAAAGCCAAGAAGACAACGGCGGACGTACGTCGAGTGCTGGCCGTGGCGGCCGCGGCCGTCGGTGTCGCCACGATGGTTCCGACAACGGGCCAGGCGCACGCGGCAACGGCTCGGGAGATCGTGGTCGACAGCGCGGTCGACGCACCGGACGCGTCCGCACGGGACGGCAAGTGCCTGTCCACCAAGGGGGGATGCACCCTGCGTGCGGCGGTCATGGAGGCCAACGCGCACCCCGGTTCGACGATCACCCTCCCCCCTGGCCACTACAGCCTCAGCATCCCCCCGCTGCTCGGCCGGCCCTTCACCGACTACACCCTGGCCGACACGGCCCACGGCAACCTGAAGATCTTCGCGCCCACTACAATCACCGGCGCCGGGGCGGACGCCACGGTCATCGACGGGCGCGGCATCGACCGGGTGTTCACCATCATGCGACCTGCGACGATCTCGGACCTCACCATCACCCGCGGCCGCTCCGAACCCACGGCGTCCCTCTACAACTACTACGGTGGCGGTGCCGCGCTGAACTCCTCGCGGCTGACCATGGAGCGGGTGCACCTCACCAGGAACACCGGCAGGATCGGCGGCGCCGTACAGAACATCCCCTTCAGCTCCTTCACCCTGCGCGACAGCCTCGTCGACCACAACGAGGCCGGGGAAGCCGGTGGCATCCGCTTCGACTCGGCGGGCCTGGTCGAACGGTCCGCGATCACCCACAACCGGGTCGTCGACCCCTACGACCCCACACGGCCGGGCGAACTCGCGGGTTACGGCGGCGGCGTCGACGTACGGGGTGTCAGGGACGTCACCCTCGTGGACACCAAGGTGACCGACAACTACGCCGAGAAGGGCGGGGGCGGCATCAACATCACCCTCGGCTACACCCCCGCCCCACCCGTACGGGTCGGCCCCGGCAGCGTCCGGCTGAAGAACTCCACCGTCACCGACAACTCCCGGCTGGAAGGCACGGACAACTGCCGTGTCGTACTGGCGAAGTTCGTCGACCTCGGCGGCAACACCGACTCCGACGGCACCTGCGGGCTGAAGCCCTGACCGTCGTCGTCAATGGCTCGGTGAGGACCATTCCGCTCGGTCACCCCGTCCGGCAGCGCCGCGAGCGGCGCCCATGACACCCCGCCGCACAGTTCCGGCTCGGCCGGAACTGTGCGGCATTGCGCCGGCCGCACGCCGCCGCCAGGCTCGTCCCGTTGTCTTCCCCTGCTTCCTCCCCCATGGAGACGCCCCCCATGAGAAGACTCATCCGCACCCTGCTCGCGGGCGCCCTGACCGTTACGGGACCGGGCCTCACCGGAGCGACGGCGCCCGCGCTCGCCGCCGACGCCTCGGGCACCTTCAACGTGCTCACGTACAACGTCGCGGGCCTCCCGGAGGGCCTGAGCTCCGGCAGTCCGGAGACCAACACCCCGCTGATCTCCCCGCGGCTGGCGGCCTACGACATCGTCAACGTCCAGGAGGACTTCAACCACCACGCCGCCCTGTACGCGGGCGACAACCACCCCCACCGTACGGCGACGAGCGGCGGCGCGGGCATCGGCGACGGCCTCAACACCCTCTCCGACCACACCTTCGAAGACTTCGAACGGGTCGACTGGAACGCCTGCGCGGGGACGGACTGCCTGACGCCCAAGGGGTTCACGCTCGCCCGGGTCCGGCTCGCCGAGGGAGCTCTCGTCGACGTGTACAACGTCCACGCCAACGCGGGCGTGACGGACGCGGCACTGGCCGCCCGCCGCGCCAACATCGAGCAGCTCTCGGACTTCATCCGGACCAACTCGGCCGGCGACGCGGTGATCGTCATGGGCGACACCAACACCCGCTACACCCGCGTCGGCGACAACATCCGCACCCTGGCGGACGAGAACGGCCTGACCGACGCCTGGGTACAACTCGTCCGCGGCGGCGACGCACCGGCGCGGGGCGATGACGCCATCGTCTGCCCGACGACGGGGCCCACGGACGACTGCGAGGTGGTGGACAAGATCCTCTACCGTGGCAGCGACCTGGTCGGCCTGACCGCCACCCGCTACCACAACGCATGGGCGTCCTTCCTGGACCCCGCCGGCCACCACCTCTCCGACCACCTCCCGCACACTGTGGACTTCTCCTGGACCCTTTCCTCACGACTCCGGGCCAGTGACCTCTTCGGCGGCCCCCACGGCACGGCGTTCAACGACGCGGACGGCCTTCCGGCATCCGCGTCCCCCCGTACGCTGACGCTACGCGGCGCCTCCCGCCTCGACGCGGTCGGGCTCACCCACGACGACGGCACATCGCTGACGCACGGCGGTACGGGTGGCACTCCCGCCGCACTGACCCTCGCCCCGGGCGAGCATCTCACCTCGGTGACCCTCACACGCGGCCGGAAGGACGGCCGTACACGGATCTTCTCGGCGGCCTTCACCACCGACACGTCCCGTACGGTGAAGGCCGGTTCGCCGACGCGGGACACCGTGACCCGCACAGCGCCCGCGGGCTGGCAGATCGTCGGCTTCACCGGCCGCTCGGGCAGCGAGATCGACAAGCTGGGCGTGCTGTACGCACCGATCGGCTGAGCTCCCGCCCTGCCCCGCCCTGTCCCGCGCCGGACCGCGGGCCACCGGTTCCGCCACCGGCCGGTGAGGAGCCCCTCGGGGACCGGGCACGGCGAGCGGGCGTCGACCTGGGACTCCGTACCTCATCAGGGCTCGGACAGGCGTACGGCGAGGGCGGCGATGTCGTCGTCAAGGCGTCCTCTGCTGTAGCGGAGGAGGTCGCGGTGGAGAGCCGTGAGCAGTTCGCGGGGCGGTGTCGGGGGCTGTCGGCGCATCCAGGCCGCCAGTGGGAAGAACTCGCCGTCGTGGGCGCGGGCCTCGGCGATCCCGTCGGTGTAGAGGAGCAGCACGTCACCGGGTTCGAAGGGGAAGGTGTCGACGTTGTAGTGCTCCCCGATGAGCTCCGCGAGGCTGAGCAGGGGTGAGGGGGTGGCCGACTCGAGGGCGCGGATTCCGCGGCGGTTCAGGAGCAGCGGCGGAGGGTGTCCGCAGTTGAGGATGTCGATACGTCCGCCCTCGTGCGGGATCTCGACGAGAAGGGCGGTGGCGAAGCGCTCCATCGGCCCGTCGGGCGGAAAGGCCGCGTTGTAGCGGGTACTGCTGGCGTCCAGCCTGCGTGCGACGTCGACCATGCCGGTCTCGCCGTAGGCCGCCTCCCGGAAGGCGTTGACGATCGCCGCGGCCGCCCCCACGGCAGGCAGGCCCTTGCCCCGCACGTCACCGATGAGCAGCCGGACCCCGTGCGGGGTGTCGACCACCTCGTAGAAGTCCCCGCCGATGCGTGCCTCCGCCGCGGCCGCGAGGTACAGGGACTCGATCTCGACGTTCCCGAAGCGGCGTGGCATAGGGCTCAGCACCACCTGTTGGGCCGCGTCGGCCACGAGTCGTACCTGGAAGAGCGTGCGCTCCCGCTGGAGGCGGACGTGGCTTCCGTACGCGGCGGCCACGGTGACCGCGATGATCCCCGCCGCCGTCCACCACGTTCCCAGGTCGGGGAAGACGAGGCTGAGGCCGATCATCAGAAGGAGGCAGACGGTCCCGAGCAGGACGGTGGGGAGGACCGGCCACATGGCGGCGGCCAGGGCGGGCGCCGCGGGCAGGAGGCGACTGAAGGCCATTTCCGGTGGGGTGGCGTAGGCCAGACTGGCGATCACGACGGTCAGGACGACCGGCGACAGCCGCACGAACACCCCCCGGCCGTAGCGCCGACGGAGCCGCAGCCGCAGCCGTACAGACTCGATCACGCTGTCCAGAATATCCGGGCAATAGGGACATAGCGCCCTGACCGACGGAGTCGGCCGCTCGCCCCTCCCGCCCCCCAGCCGACGAGCGCCGCTCCGGCCCGCGTCACGCGGGCGTCGCCGCCACGGCCGACCGGGGCGGACCGTCCGTCTCCGTCCGGCCGGGGTGCGCCGCTGCCGGACCTGGACGGGCGGCCGGACGTCCTCGCGCGTTACTCCGAGGGAGTGGCCGGGCAGGCCACCGGTTCGGGGTGCACCGCCGGCCATCGGCGGAAGCGCCCGCATCGCTTCGGGCGACCGGGCCCATGGGTCAGGGCACCTCGTCCACCAGTTGTTCGGTCCAGATGGTTTTGCCCGCGACGGTGTACCGGCTGCCCCAGCGGTGGGTCAGCTGCGCCACGAGGAACAGGCCCCGGCCGCCTTCGTCCGTCGGCCGGGCCCGCCGCAGGTGTGGCTGCGTCTGGCTGGGATCGGAGACCTCGCAGATCAGACGTTGGTCACGAATCAGCCGCACCCCCACGGGGGCGCCGCCGTAGCGGATGGCGTTGGTGACCAGCTCGCCGACGATCAGCTCCGTGGTGAACACCAGATGTTCCAACCCCCAGGAGGTCAGCCGATCGGCGACCCGACGGCGTACGTCCGCGACGACGCTGGGGTCGGCGGCCAGCTCCCAGGTTGCAGTGGCGTCTTACGGCAGCCGGCGCACCCGGGTCACCAGAAGTGCCAGGTCGTCGTCGAGGGGCTCCTGCAGGAGTTTCTCCAGAATCCGGCCACCGACTTCCGTGACCGGGCGTCCGCCTTCGGCGCCATCACTCGTGACTTCCCGCACCAGGGGCAGCGCACGTCGTGTGTGGAACGGGTCGCGCGCCAGTGCGCCGGTGTAGAAGCACAGCACGTCACCAGCGCTCAGCCGCAGTTCGGTGGCTTCGAAGGGCTCCGCGCCCTTGCCCAGGGGCGGCCCCGGACGCAAGGGCACCATGCCGGTTTCGGCGCCGCCCCGCGCGACCAGCACCCGCCCGGGGTGTCCCGCGCTGGCCAGTACGCAGTGGCAGGTGACCGGGTCGTACACGGCGTACACGCACGTCGCGCCGTGCACGCTGCCGGCGGGGACGGCGTCTCGATGTTCCTCGTCCTCTGCGAACCGGACCTGCGTGACGTCCCCGTCGTCGGCCTCCGTATGGGTCGCCGGCCTCCGTATGGGCGGCGTGATCTGTGACGGGTCACCGGCGGGTGAGCGGCGGTCGCCCTCGGCTGGCGGAGTGGGCGGGGCTGCGGAACCGTGGAGTACAAGGAGACGTTTCGCGTGGCTGCCGGTCCGGCGTTCCGGGGACCCGGGGAGTGCCCCGCTCGCGCGCGCCGTGGCGGCGGCGTGCGTTGGAGGGTGGTCGCCATGGGCACGGCGTGGTTCCGTCGGCTGCTGGCGGCCACAGACCTGTCCCGTAATGGGAGCCGCGCCGTGGGGCGCGCGGTGCGACTCGCCCGGTTGCATGAGGCGCGGGTCACCGCCCTGTGCGCGGGGTCTCCCGGGCTGGGAGCCGATGTCCTTGACCAGGCGCGTGAGCGGCTGGCAGGCCACCTGCGCCGGTATGCGGGTGGGCCGGGCGTGGATGTGGTGGTGCGTGTCGGCAGGGTGAGTCCGACGGTCGCGGTGGAAGTGGAGCGCTGTGCGGCCGATCTGCTCGTCGTCGGTGCGCATGGCGGGGACCTGCCGGCCGACGCGCTGCTGGGCATGGTCCCGGAGAACCTGATCCGCTCCGGCAGGGCCCCTGTGCTGGTGGTGCGAGGGCCGCCCGGCGTCGACTGCCGAACGGTTCTTCTCGCGGTCGACGTGACCGACTCCTCGCGGAAGGCGGCGCGCCGCGGTATCGCGCTGACTCCGGGTGCGGAGCACTACGCGGTGCACGTCTGTGCCGTACCGGGCGAACACCTGCTGCGGATGCACGGGGTGGGCGAGGAGGAGCTGTCACAGCTGCGACATGTGTGCCTGGAGGAGGTACGGCCCCGAGCCGAGTGCCTGGTGGGCTCTCTGGCATCCCCGGTCCCACCCCATCTGCTGGTCACCACGGGGAGTCCCGCGAGCGCCGTCCCGGAACTGGCCGGGCTCCATGGGGCCGATCTGATCGTGACCGGCGCGGGGGCTCGGTCGAAGTGGGAGCACGCCTTGCTGGGCAGCGTGGCCGGTCGCCGTCGCCTCCCGCCCGCCGCCGCCGCCGAGCACGTGATGCGGCGTGCCCGGTGCGATGTCCTGATCGTTCAGGGGGCGAGGAGATGACCGGACCGCCGTCCCACCTTGTCGCCGGGGACCACGGCCGGCCGCGGACTGTGGTCGGACGGGGGTGACGGAGTTGCACGGGTTCGCCCTCACCGCCGTCATCCTGGCGATCTCCGCGTTCGTCGGGCTGTTGGCCGTACGCCTGCGGCAGCCGCTGATCGTCGCGTTCATCGGTGTGGGCATCCTGGTCGGCCCGACCGGCTTCGGCTGGGTTGAGGCGGACGGCACGATCGAACTGCTGGCGCGGATGGGCATCGCGATCCTGCTGTTCCTCGTCGGTCTCCGGCTGGACCTGCATCTGATCCGTACCACCGGCCCCATCGCCCTGGCGACCGGTCTCGGCCAGGTCCTCTTCACCTCGGTCATCGGCTATCTGATCGCCATCGGGCTGGGCATGGACACGGTCACGGCGCTGTATGTGGCGGTGGCGCTGACCTTCTCGTCCACGATCATCATCGTGAAGCTGCTGTCGGACAAGCGGGAGCTGGAGCAGCTGCACGGGCGGATCGCGGTCGGCTTCCTCATCGTCCAGGACATCGTGGTGGTCCTGGTGATGATCGCTCTGACCGCGTTCGGGCGGAAGGCCGGAGAGAACCTGGCCGTGGATGTCGCCCTGGTCTTCGCCAAGGGCCTCGGGCTGCTGGCCGGGGTGGCTCTGCTCATGCGATATGTCCTGCCGAAGGTGTTGCACCAGGTGGCACGCTCGCAGGAGCTGCTGCTCCTCTTCGGCGTGGCCTACGCGGTGTCGGTGGCTGCCCTGAGCGACTGGATGGGCTTCAGCTCCGAGGTGGGGGCGTTCCTCGCGGGTGTCTCGCTCGCCACGACGCCGTACCGGGACGCGCTCGGCGCCCGCCTCGTCAGCCTGCGGGACTTCCTGCTGCTGTTCTTCTTCCTCGAACTGGGCGCACGGCTGGAGTTCTCCGACGCCTCCCGGCAGCTCACCGACGCGGCGATCTTCTCCGTCTTCGTGCTCGTCGGCAACCCGCTGATCGTCGTGCTGATCATGGCAGCCATGCACTACCCGGTACGAGTGGGGTTCCTGGCCGGGCTCACGGTGGCGCAGATCTCCGAGTTCTCCCTCATCCTCGCCGCCCTCGGCCTGAGCCTCGGCCACATCACCGGCGCCACCGTCAGCCTGATCACCGTCGTCGGCCTGATCACCATCGGCGGCTCCACCTACCTCATCCTCTACTCCCACCGGATCTACGCCCGCCTCGAACGCTGGCTGTCGGTCCTCGAGCGCACCGACGGCCGGAAACGGGACCTTCACGGACACGAGAAGGAAGCCGACGTGATCCTCTACGGCCTGGGCCGTTTCGGCGGTGCCATCGCCGACCAACTCGGCAAGACCGGTCACCGCGTCCTGGCCGTCGACTTCGATCCGCACCGCGTGGCCCGCAGCGAGCGAGAGGGAGTGACCGCCATGTACGGCAGCGCCGAGGACATGCATCTCCTGGAGAACCTTCCCCTCTCCCACGCCCGCTGCGTCATCAGCACCGTCCCTCTGGCCGAAACCAGCAAGGCCCTCCTGCACGGACTGCGCCACCACGACTACCGGGGCAAGGTGGCTCTCACCGCCCATTCCGAGCGCGACGCCGAGCAGCTGGCCGCCGTCGGCGCCGACCTCATCCTGCGGCCCTACCCCCTGGCCGCCATGGCCGCGGACGAAGTCCTCGACCAGCTCCTCGGGGACGGCGGCGAGGGCTCGGACAGCGATCGCCCGCACCCCTGAGCCCGGCCCAGACCGGTGCCCATTGTTCCCTCCGCCTGGTTACCGAGGCCGGAGTCACCCGGCTGTGCGTCGGCGGACCGGGGGCGGGGCATTCCCACGCTGACGGCGGTAGGTGATTCCGGCGGTTCCACGGCGGGCTTGTCGCGAGCTCTCCCGGCGACGTGGGCGGCGCAGGAGGACCAAGGAGACAGGGGAAGCAGATGTCTGCCGGTGACGTGGCCGAGCCTTACCCGGTGGCTGGCACGGACGACGATGCCATGGAGGTGGCCCGCCCGTTCGCCGAGCACCGACTCCCGGCTCTGCTGCGAGGCAGGTTCCGGGCAGATCCGACTGTACCGCCGAGGCAGACGGACAGGGCGGCGAGCACCAGCACGGTCTCCCGACCGGTGATCGCCGCCCGAACGCCGTCGCTCACGCGCGTCCCACACTGCCGTCGTCCACCGGCTCCAGTGCCTCCTCGTGCGGGGGTTCCGTGTCCGCCGGCACGGCCGGGACGGGCTTGCCACGCCGCGCGGTCAGGCGGGTGGCGATCGGTTCGGTGTAGCGGGCGGTGAGCGGTCCGATGATGACCAGGACGAGTACGTAGGCGGTGGCCAGCGGGCCGAGCGCGGGCTCGATGCCGGCCGTGACGGCGAGGCCGGCGATGACGATGGAGAACTCGCCTCGCGCGACGAGAGTGCCGCCGGCCCGCCAGCGTCCCTTGGCGGAGATGCCGGCGCGCTTGGCGGCCCAGTAGCCGGTGGCGATCTTCGTACCGGCCGTGATCACGGCCAGGGCCAGGGCGGGGAGGATCACCGGGGGAATGCTGGCGGGGTCGGTGTGCAGGCCGAAGAAGACGAAGAACACCGCGGCGAACAGGTCCCGCAGCGGGCTCAGGAGGGTGTGCGCGCCTTCGGCGACCTCGCCGGAGAGCGCGATGCCCACCAGGAACGCGCCGACGGCGGCCGACACCTGAAGCTGCTGGGCGATACCGGCGACCAGCAGGGTCAGGCCCAGCACGACCAGGAGCAGCTTCTCGGGGTCGTCGCTGGAGACGAACCGGGAGATGACCCGCCCGTACCGGACGGCGAGGAACAGCACCAGCCCGGCGACCCCCAGCGCGATCGCCAGGGTGACGCTGCCGGCCGCCAAGCTCACACCGGCGAGCAGGGCGGTGATGATGGGCAGGTAGACGGCCATGGCCAGGTCTTCCAGTACCAGGATGCTCAGGATGACCGGTGTCTCGCGGTTGCCGAGCCGCCCGAGATCACCCATCACCTTGGCGATGACGCCGGAGGACGAGATCCAGGTGACCCCGGCAAGCACCACAGCCGCGACCGGGCCCCAACCCAGCAGCAGCGCCATCGCCGCACCGGGCAGCGCGTTCAGAGCGGCATCGACCAGCCCCGCCGGGTACTGCGTCTTGAGATTGGAGACCAGGTCGCTGGCCGTGTACTCCAGGCCCAGCATCAGCAGCAGCAGGATCACGCCGATCTCGGCGCCGATCGCGACGAACTCCTCGCTCGCCCCCAGCGGCAGCAGACCGCCCTCGCCGAAGGCGAGACCGGCCAGCAGATAGAGCGGAATCGGGGAGAACTGGAAGCGTCCGGCGAACCGGCCCAGCAGACCCAGGCCGAGGATGATCGCACCGAACTCGATCAGAAAGACAGCGGACGCGTGCACCGGATCACTCCCGTCCGAGTATCGCGGCGGCCGCGTCCACACCCTCGCGGGTACCGATCACGATGAGGGTGTCCCCGCCGGCCAGCCGGAAATCGGGCCCGGGCGAGGGGATCGCGTCCGCCCGGCGGAGGACGGCGACGATCGACACCCCGGTCTCCGTCCGCATCCGCGTCTCGCCCAGCACACGGCCGTTCCAGTGCGAGGTCGACGTCAGCTCGACGCGCTCCGCCACCAGGCCGAGATCCGTGGTCGACAGGAGGTTCGGGCTGTGATGCGACGGCATCAGCGCGTCGATCAGCGCCTCCGTCTCACCCGCGGTGAGCTTCAACGACAGCGCGCACTCGTCGGGATCGTCCCGCCGGTAGGCGCTGAAGCTGCGGTTGCCGTCGCGGTGGGCGACCACCGACAGGCGGCGGTGCTCGCGGGTGGTGAGGTCGTAGCGGACCCCGATCCCGGGCAGCGGCGTACTGCTCATACGCGGAGCGGGCACAACTGATCTCCCTGCGGTGTGGATGCGGGCAGCGATGAAGGCCCACATGTCGGTGACGACTTGGCGGGTACTTTACCTAGGCGGCAAACGGTGATTCTGGGGGCATTCCGCCCTGACAGCGCTTGGGGATGGTCGAGATGCCGCGCAGGACCGTTCGTGGAACCCGTGCGAAACAGCGCCTTGCTGCAACGTGCCCACGCGTCAACGTGCCGTTGGCGCACGCCCGTCGGCAGCAGACAGTGCCCGCTCCGCAGCGGTGCATCATGTCCGTGGCCGCGTAGCGGCAGGGAGCACGAAAGGAGCGGTCGTGATCAAGTGGAGGTCGCTCAGCACAGGGCCAAAGCCGGCCCCGGAGCCAGTGGACACCACGGTGACCTGGCTGGCAGCCGCCGTCACCGCCCCGCGCTGGTCGCTGCCCACCATCTCCTCGACCGCCACGGCGACCCGCTCCTCGACCTCATCGCCCTGTGCGTGCTCGCCGGCGTTCTGAGCGCATGCGCGCGCATCGCCGCCGCCCCGGGTACCGCACCGGCCTGCTGGACGTTCTCCAGCCTGTTCGCCGTGCCTCCGGTCGGCCAGTTCTCCTGGTCCGGCCACCACGACCTCATCCGCCTCGGCTGCCTGCTGCTCGCGGCAGGCGTGAGCACGATGGGCACTCGCCTTCTTCATGCCCGCGCCGCATACCGACGGATCTCCCCGCTGGCCTGAAGCCGTGCCCACCCGCCCGGCGGCCTGGCACGTACGACTGACGCCCACTTCGGTACCCGGCATAGGCCGCCCGCGCCGATAGGGATCTTGCCAGTGCCCTGTCACAGGACCCAGACAGCTCTCCATCGTCCTTCAAAATGGCCTCGAACCAGCGCCGATGATGCCCCTGAGGGGAGCTGCCTTCCGTTGTCGCGCGGGATCAGTGACGGCCTGGCGGAGTCCCCGCTCCAGGACGGAGGGCCGAACAGGTGGGGCGGTCGGCTCAGGTCCGCGGGGTGTCGTTGCCGGGCTGGGGCACGAGGTGGCCGGTGGCATCACCGGGGGCGGCCTTGATGACGCGCCCCGCCAAAGGCACCGCGGATGGCGCATCGGCCGTGGCCGGTGACGCAGGGCCCGGGTCGGACTTCATCGCTTTGGCCTCGCTCTTGAGGATGCGGGCCGACTTGCCCATGGAGCGTGCGAGCTCGGGGAGCTTCTTGGCACCGAGGATCAATATGACGACGATGAGCAGAATGGCGAGTTCACTGATTCCGAACATGGGTGTCCATCTTCTCCCCGGTAGGCGGCAGGGGTGGTCAGAGGTGGCTGGCGATGACCGGCAGCAGGTCCTGGAATGTTCGGCCGTTGGCCGGTTCCCCGATGGCGGACATGTTCCAGCCGGCGCCCGCGCGGTGAACCTTGGCCATGATCTGGGCGGTGTACGCCCCGCCGCCGGACAGGGTGTAGCGGGCCAGCTCCTGGCCGGTGTTCTCGTCGATGAGGCGGCAGAAGGCGTTCTCCACCTCGGCGAAGGTCTGCCCGGTGAAGGAGTTGACGGTGAAGACGATCTGGTCGACGTGGACGGGCAGACGGCCCAGGTCCACGAGGATCGACTCGTCGTCGCCGCCCTGCCCGGCACCGCCGACGAGATTGTCGCCGGTGTGACGGACCGAGCCGTCGTCACTGACCAGGTGCTGGAAGAAGACGACGTCCACAGGCTCTCGGCCGGCGAAGAGCACCGCGGAGGCGTCGAGGTCGATCTCCTTGGCAGTGAGCCTGGCGAGGAACCCCTTGCGTGGCGCGGCCTGCCAGCCCAGTCCCATGCGTACAACGCTCAGCTTGCCGCCGTCGCTCTTCTCCAGGCTGATCTGCTGGCCTTTGGTCAGCGTGATTCCCACCGGTTTCCTCCTGTTGCACGGGTCGGGATGTGCCGCTACCGCCGATGACGTTCGACGACAACCAGCCTGAATCTACAGCACTGTAGAAGCTCGAAGGGGGCCCCGGCCGGCGAGCCGGCCGGCCATGCCCTCGGACGCTCCCGCGGCGGGATGACCACGAAGATCCACCTCGCCGCGGACGGCCGTTGCCGGCCACTGGCGTTCGTCATCACGCCAGGCTGGCGACGCACCCGCGTTCGCGCAGGTCATGGCCGGGTTACGGGGCGCTCGGGCGGATCGGCCGTCCCAGGATCACGCCGGATGTGGTCCTGGCCGACAAGTCCTCTTCGTCGCGGGCGATCCGCCGTCATCTGCGGCGGCGCGGGATCCGGGCGGTGGTCCCGCAGCCCGCCGACCAGGCCGCGAACCGCAAACGCCCGGGCCGCCGAGGTGGCCGTCCGCCGGCCTTCGGCCGCGAGGCCCACAAGCGGCGGAACACCGTCGAGCGCTGCATCAACAAGCCCAAGCAGTGGCGCGGTCTGGCCACTCGCTACGACCAGACCGCCACCATCTACCTGGCGTGGTCGGTGCCGTCGAGGGTGAAATAGCGCAGGGCGGTGAACTGGGCCTCGATGCGGTTCAGCCAGGAGGAGTTGGTCGGGGTGCAGGCGAATTCGACGTTGTTGGCCTCTGCCCAGTCCGCCACCCGGCGGCACCGCTTGGTGGTCAGGTGCGGGGAGTAGTTGTCACACACGATCGCCAGGCGGACTGTCGGCGGGTAGAGGGTGCGCAGGTAGCGGCAGAATTCCAGGAACTTCGATCGGTTCTTGGTCTTCTTGATGTGGCCGTAGAGCTTGTCCTTGGCCAGGTCGTAGGCGGCGAACAGGTGCCGCACTCCGTGTGGGCGGTTGTAGGTTGCCCGCCGCCTGCGGCGCGGTTCACGGTCGGGGTCTTTGTGCCTGCCGCCGAGTTCGGCCCACTGCCGGCCCGGGTGCGGTTGCAGGTTCAGCGGGCCGAATTCGTCCGGACAGAACACCATTTCCGGCTCGCCGTCCTCGGGTATGACCTCGCCGTCGGCGATGGCGTACAAGTGCTCGACGCGGGCCTTCTTGGCGGCGTAGTCCGGATCGCGGGAGGTCTTCCAGGTCTTATGCGTTGAAACGAGACGCCCTCCTCGCGGAGCAGGGCCCGCAGGCCCTCGTGGCTGATGTCGTCGACCACCCCCTCGGCGACCAGGAAGTCGGCCAGCTTGGCCAGGCTCCAGGTCGAGACGGCAGGCCGTGCTCGGCCGGCTTGGACTTGGCGATCTTCTTGATCTCCCGGCGCTCGGGCAGGGTGAAGGTCCTCGGCCGCCCGCCCGCGCACTTCGGACAAAGCGGGCCGAAGCCGTCAGTGTTGAAGTTGTGGATCACATCCCGGACCCGGTCCGCGCTGGTGAACGTCACCTCGGCGATCTCCGCCACGGGCATGCCCTGCGCGGATAACAGCACCATCTGCGCCCGGCGCCAGGTCACCACCGACCCGGTACCCCTACGGATGATCCGCAGCAGCCGCCTGCCCTCGTCGTCATCGATCTCACGGACCCGCACGCGCTCTGCCACCGGCACAGCCTGCCGGACGCGCGCCGCCAAAGTGGAATCCGGACGGCGCGTCACCTCACCACAGCACAAGGGCCGCTGACGCGGCGCTAGTCGGGATCCAGAACCTCATCGTCCGCGTGCGTGCCGAACTCGGCGACGCGCACCTCCGCGATGTGCTCGTACCGGCTGATCCGGTCGGTCCACTCCGCGTCGACGCCGAACGCCACCTGCGCGAAGCCCACCCGCCGGACGGCCTCGGCCATGCCCGGATCGCCAGGCGCCAGCAGCCGCACCGGCGCGTCAAGCGCCACGGTGTGCGGCGGCACGAAGTACTCGTCCGGCAAAACGGTGCGCGCATGGACGAGCGCGCCGACAGCGACAACCGAGCCGGCCCCCAACCGTGCGCACTGCAGGACCGTCGCCGCGGTCGCCACATAGACGCACCTGCCGACCTCGCAGCCCAGTAGCGTGGCATGCGGCCCCACGAAGACGTGATCGTCGACAAGCACCGGCTGATCGCCGGCGACCGCAGACCCGCGCAACACCGCGTTCTCGCAGATCACCGCCGCCTCCCCGACCTCGATCCGAGACCCCTCGGCATCGAGCACCGCACCGTACATCACCCGCGCCCTCGGCCCCACGCGGACATCACCGACGAGGGTGGCCGTCGGGGCGACGTAGGCGGTGGGATGGACCTGCGGTTCATGCCCGCGGTGCCGGATGCGGATTCCCTGCGCTTCAGCGATCATGAGCGGATTCTCGCCCGACCAGCCGCAGGCATGCTGGCGGATTTCCGACATCGCGTTCGCCGAGACCTGGGCCATCCGCGATCTAACGACCTTGGGAGCGATTGGCCCTCGGGATTGCTGGTCGCCTGGCTGGGTGGACGGGTGCGCATGAGATCTTCCTCTTCATGAGTACACCACCAGATGGATTGCCTATCTACCGAGTCTTGACCGGCCCGGACGACGCCGCGTTCTGCCATCGTGTGAGCGAAGCGATAGCTCTCGGCTTCGAACTGCACGAAGGCCCTGCGGTCACTTTCAACGGTGAAAGGGTCATCGTCGCCCAAGCGGTGGTATGGCCAGCACAGTCGTAGCACTTGGGGTCGCGATCTGCCCTTGACACGAGAAGGGCCGTACGGGTTAGGCGAGTTGTGACGCTTGCCTGGGCCCGTGCGGCCTGTTCCCATCCTGCCGCGGGCTGGCTAACGAGTTTCCTGACCAGGTCGACGCCCCACCGAAGAAGCCCAAGGATGACGCCTCACTGGGCGAGCGCCACGCCTGGCGCGAGCGACATCGCCGACGGTCCTCAGCACGGATGCATGTCGAGCACAGCAACGCCGAGCACAAGCAGTGGCGGCCCTTGCAGCGGTTCACCGGCCGCCGTGAGACCTACACGGAAATCCACTTCGCCATCGTCGGGCTGGTCTCCGACCGCTCCGCACGCAAGCCCGGCACCGAACTCGTGCTCGCCCGGCAGGCTGCCTGCTGATCACCTACCAGCTGACCCGCCAGGCCAGCATGCCCCGGCCTCAATCGCTCCCGAGGTCGTAAGGCACTACAGGGCGAACGCTGCATGATGCGGCACTAGTCGACGGTTGCCCTCGTACGCACGGGAGTGCCCCGACGTACGGGAGTTCCCCGGCTCGTACCGCTCTTCTCTCCCAGCGTCTACGGCCCCACCGACGGAGGGCCAACGTGGAGGCCGTCCGGCCTCCGCCGGCCTCGCCGGCCGGGGCGGGGAACGGGTCTCGTTGGATGACACACCACCATGGGCTTCAGGCACTCGCTGTCGTGGACGACTACCCCGCCTCGACGGGGTGATCCGCGAAGAGGCCAGGGCTCCTTACCCTGCGCCACGCCTGAATACCTTCGGGCGCGGTCCGGTCGCGTTCGAGGCCCACCGCCGACAGCTCGGCGGCCAGTGTCTCGTCGGAGATGACATGGCAGTCGAATTCCGCGGTCTCTTCCCGGAGCAGGTCGTCACCGCACCAGGTCCGGTAGGTCATCACCCAGCGGATCAGGCCCTCGCCCACCACGTCCGCCCGCGCCAGCGTGTCGTAGCGGTGCCGCCCCAGCGTGCCGCCAGGGATCTCCGACAGCGGGATCGCGCTCGCCGTCTGAGGGTGCTGCGACTCCATGATCAGCAGGCCGCCGGGGCGGAGCGCGCCGGCCCACCTGTGCCAGAGCCGGACCCGCTGCTCCGGCGAGAAGTGCATGGTGACGTTGAACATCACCACGGCGTCCAGCGGGACGTGCACCTCGGCTTCCAGCGCGTCCTCGGGCAGCACGGTCACCGTGTCCGCGGCTGCGGGTATGCGGGACAGCCGCGTCACCAGAGCTGCGCGCATGATGCGCGTCGGCTCGATCGCGAAGATCTCCCCGTCCGGCCCGAGCAACTCCAGCAGGAGTTCGGTGAAGGCCCCGGTGCCAGGACCGATCTCCGCAACCGCGCCGGCCTCGGACACCAGGCGCCGCAGGGCGTCCGTCAGGGAATCCCGTACCGGCTCGGGGAAAATCATGTCGTAGTACGGGCCGTTGACCGCATAGCCGAGCCCTTGATCGGCGCGGTCGGCCTCACTCGCAGCGGTCCTGGTCATCTGGGGCCTTTCTCGATGGTGGGATAAGCGATTCCCCGAGCGGCACCCGGCCCGTCAACCGACCGCGACGAGCAGTGCCACGAGGCGCTCGGAACTCCGGGTCGGCTCGTCACGCTCCAGCAGGCAGGGCAAGGCGCCGGCGGGGCCCGTGAACCGGCCCTCCGCCGCCCGCCCGCGGGCGATCCGTGCCGCCGACGGTGGCGGCTGCCGCGACGCGGGGTTCGCCGCGGCGCTTTCCCGACGGAGCAAGCCGCCCGGGCTCAGCGCTCGGGCTCGGAGCGCCAGGGCCGTGTGGTCGGACACGGCCCTGGCGCGCTGCCACTCGGTCAGCTCTTGAGCTCACCCAGGTACTTCGCGAACTTCTCCAGGCCGTCGATGTTGCGCGGTCCGCTGACGCCCTCGTTGTAGTCGAGGATGAAGAAGTTGTTCTTCTTGACGGCGGGCAGCCCCTTCGTGTGGGGGGATGTCTTCAGGAAGTCGATCTTCTTCTGGGCGGGCAGGTCCCCGTAGTCGAGGATCATGATGACTTCCGGCTCCGCTTCGGCGACGGCCTCCCAGTTCACCTGCGTCCACCGCTGGTCGAGGCCGTCGAAGACGTTCTTGCCGCCGGCGGTCTTGATGATGTCGTTGGGCGGCACCTGGTTGCCCGCGGTGAAGGGCTGGTCGGTGCCCGAGTCGTAGAGGAAGACCGGGACCGGATCGCCCTTGGGCGCCTTCGCCCGGACGGCCTCCACCCGCTTCTTCAGCCCACCGACGACCTCGTCCGCCTTGTCCTCGACCTGGAAGATCTTGCCCAGCCGGTCGAGGTCGGTGTAAAGGGCTTCGAACGGGGTGAGCTTCTCCGGGTACTTCGGGTAGTTGAAGCAGCTCTCCGCGTGCATGAAGCTCTGGATTCCGAGCTTGTCCAGGATCTCCGGGGTGATGCCCCGCTCATCCTTGAAGCCCGAATTCCAGCCGGCGAGAACGAAATCCGACTTGGCCTCGACCACGAGCTCCTTGTTGAGGAGGTCCTTGCTGAGCATCTTCACCTTGGCGTAGTCGCTCGCCCAGGGTGACTCCTCCACCGGCGGGTTCGCCGGCGGCATCACGTAGCCGTGCACGTGGTCGACCAGCCCGAGGCTGAACAGCTTGTCGGCGCTTCCGCCTTCGTACGCCACGGCGCGCTGGGGAACCGTGTATTCGACCGGCTCACCGCACCTCTTGACGGTGACCTTCTTGGATGCCTTGGCGTCCGTTTCCACTTCGGCGCCGCAGCCGCTGAGCAGCAGTGTGGCCGCGAGCGCGGAGCCGAGGACGGCGTGCTGCCGCACCGAGCGGGGGGATCGAGTCATGGTCATGACCTGGTGGTGCCTTTCACAGGGAGGGATTGAGCGAATACAACAACTGCGGATCACCCGTCAGCGGGTGGGACACGATGCTGGCCTTGACGCCGAACACCTCGTGGACGAGATCCGTGGTGAGTACGTCCTCGGGCGTGCCGGTGGTGACAAGGCGGCCATCGCAGAGAACCCCCAGGCGGTCGCAGGCGGCCGCGGCGAGGTTGAGATCGTGCAGCACGACCAGGACGGTGAGTCCCGAGCCGCGCAGAAGTGAGAGCAGTTCGACCTGGTGCCGTACGTCGAGGTGGTTGGTCGGCTCGTCGAGCACCAGGATCTCCGGCTCCTGGACGAGCGCCCGGGCCAGCAGGACACGTTGGCGTTCCCCGCCAGAGAGCGTCAGGACTCCGCGCCGGGCGAGGTGGCGGATGTCGAGCCGGTCCATCGCGCGTTCGCAGAGCTCCCGCTCCCGGCGGCTGAGCGCCTGGTTGCCCTGAAGGTGCGGTGCGCGTCCGAGCGCGATGACCTCTTCGACCGTGAAGTCGAGGTCGACGGCGCCGTCCTGGGTCATGGCCGCGATGACCTGCGCGGAGCGGCGCACTGTCAGGCGGGAGAGATCGTCCTCGCCCACCCAGACGGTGCCGGAGCTGGGGCGGAGGGCACGGTACACGCACCTGAGGGCGGTGGACTTGCCGCTTCCATTCGGGCCGACCAGGCCCACGACCTGGCCGGTTTCCACGCCCAGGGACAGGTCGCGTACCAGGCTCCTGCCGTCGGTCACCACAGAGAGCCCGTCAAGTCTGAGTTCCATCTCAGCGGCCTCCGAACATGTAACCCTTGCGGCGCATCAGGGTGACGAACACCGGCACCCCGACGAGAGCGGTGATGACGCCCAGGGGCAGCTCGCGCGGTGCCACCAGCGTCCGGGACACCAGGTCGACCCAGACCATGAAGATCGCTCCGGCCAGTGGCGCCACGGCCAGTACGCGTGCGTGGGTGGCGCCGACGACCATGCGCACCACGTGGGGCATGACCAGTCCGACGAAGGCGATGGCGCCACTGACGGCGACCATCACGCCCGTCACGAGCGAGGCCAGGACGAGCAGAGCCTTGCGGTGCCGGTCGGGGCTGATACCCAGGCTCGCGGCGGTCTCGTCGCCGAGGGCCAGCACGTCCAGCGCCCGGCCGTACCGGTACAACACGACCAGGCCGAGAACGACGATCACGGACACGACCGGGAGCGCACCCCAGCTCGCGGCGCCGAAGCTGCCCATGGTCCAGTACAGGACCATGCTGGTCGCCTCGCTGTCCGGCGCGAAGTAGATCATCAGGCTCATCACCGCTTGGAAGCCCAGCGACATGGCCACGCCCGTCAGGACGAGCCGCAGCGGGGAGAGCGCGCCCCGGCTGTAGGAGGCGGCATACACCAGGAGCGACGCGACCAGGGCCCCGATGAAGGCACCGGCCGACACGGCGTAGATGCCCAGCGCCGCCAGTCCTCCGGTGACCGTGACACCGACGGCTCCGACGGAGGCGCCCGAGGAGACGCCCAGCACGAAGGGGTCGGCGAGCGCGTTGCGCACCATGGCCTGGATGGCCACGCCGATCGCGCTCAGCCCAGCCCCCACGAGCGCCGCGAGCAGCACCCGTGGGGTACGGATCTGCCAGATGATCTGGTACGTGGTCACCTCGTCCGCGGCGATACGGCCGCCGCTCACAGACGCCCACAGATACCGGGCGGTCTCCCCCGGCGTGATCACGGCGGCCCCCAGACCGATGGCCACCACCATCGAGATGAGGAGAACGACGAACAGAACGGCGCAGGCAAGCGCCAGCCCCTTACGGGAGGCGAGCCGGCCCTTCACCCCCCGCGCGGGTTCGGGGGGCGCCTCGCCGGCTGACGTATCGGCGCCGCTGCTCGCCGATGGCGCAGTGATCGCTGGCGGTGACATAGAACTCGGCCTTCCAGGTTGAACGGAACGTACTGATCAGGCGGGTGGCGTTCGCCCGCTCCTCGGGCGGACGCCCGTACTGCACCGGTTGGGCGGGAGCAGGCGCGCCGCTTGCTTCTCAGCCGGGGCCGGCGCCGCCGGGGCGCGCCGCCCACGAGCGCTCCGCGACGTCGCCCTGCGGCGTGGAGGCGACTCGTCCTTCCCCGTCCCGGTGTGACCGGTGTGACCGGTGTGCACCGGTTCAGGGCAGGTCGAAGGGCAGGGTCATGCCGTCGAGTGCGCGGGCGGCAGGGAAGTCACCGCTCCCGGGCAGCAGCCCGATGGCGTCGAGCACCATGCGCCGGAGGCGCCGGGTGTTCTCGGCGAAGACCTTGAACACCTCTTCCTGGGCAACGCTCTCCGTCGCGTCGATGCCCGCGTCCAGGTCGGTCACGAGGGCCACGGTGGCGTAGCCGAGGGCGAGTTCGCGAGCGAGGACCGCCTCGGGGTGCCCGGTCATGTTCACCAGCGACCAGCCGGCCGCCGCGAACCACCGCGACTCGGCGCGGGTGGAGAACCGTGGCCCCTCGACCACGACCATCGTGCCGCCGTCGACCGCCTCGATCCCTGCTGTGGCGGCTGCTTTGAGGAGCGCTTCGCGGCCGTGCTCGCAGTAGGGGTCGGCGAACGAGACGTGGACGGCGCCCTCGTCGTAGAAGGTCTGGGTCCGGCCGCTGGTCCGGTCCACCAGCTGGTCGGGAACCACGATGGTGCCCGGGCCCAGGTCACGCCTGAGGGAGCCGACCGCGCAGGGGGCCAGGATCCGGCGCACGCCGACGGAACGCATCGCCCAGAGGTTGGCCCGGTAGTTGATCCTGTGTGGCGGGATGCGGTGCCCCCGGCCGTGCCGGGGCAGGAACGCCACCCGCCGTCCCGCGACCGTGCCCAGCATCAGGGCGTCGGAGGGCGGACCGTAGGGCGTGCCGACCCTGACTTCTTCCGCGTCGTCCAGCAGTTCGTAGAAGCCGCTGCCCCCGATCACGCCGATCTCGGCCACCGGGGCGTTGCCGCTGACGCTCATGTCCGTGTTTCCTCTTCCCGTCTTGTTCTTCGGTGCAGCCGTACGCCGTCCAGGGCGGGGACCGTCGGGTGTCCGGCCACCTCCGGGCCGCGCGGGTCTCCGGGGCGCCGTACGGCCACAGCCCGCCACCCCGCGGTGGCGGCCGCGTCCAGTTCCTCTCCGACGTCGCTGAAGAAGACCGTTCCGTGTGCGGGGACGCCGATGGCACGGGAGATGGCCCGGTAGGACTCCGGTTCTCGTTTGCCGCCCGCGCTGGACAGGTCGAAGTAGCCGTTCAGGAGCGGGCTGAGGTCGCCGTGGTTGCTGTGCACGAACCAGTCGCGCTGGGCCGCCGCCGAGCCCGAGGAGTAGATGTAGCGGTCGATCCCCGACCGCCGCCATCGGGCCAGCGCCCCGGGCACGTCGTCGTAGACGTGGCCGGTCAGCGTGGAGCGGGCGTAGCCCTCGGCCCAGATGAGCCCCTGGATCCGCTTGAGCGGAGGCGCCTTGACGTCCTGGTCGGACCAGGACGTCAGCGCCGCGACGGCGCCCTCCTCGTCGAGTCGGGGATCGCCGGTGTGGGTCCGCAGCTCTTCCATCAGCTCTGTCCATGGGGGCTCGCCCCGGTGGGCCGCGAACCAGTCGGCGAAGCGCTCCCTCGCGTAGGGGAAGAGCACGTCGTGCACGTGGGAGGCGGAGCCGGTGGTCCCCTCGATGTCGAGGACCACGGCCCGCACCGTCGACAGGATCACGTCGCCGCTTCCGGCGCCAGGAGCGTGTCGAGCCGGGGGAAGCGCTGGGCGATGGGGTCGCCGGTGAAGTCGCCCACCCAGCCGTCCTCCTTCTCGAAGAAGCGGATCGCGGCGAACTCCGGGCGCGGGCCCATGTCGAACCAGTGGCGGGTGCCCGCCGGTACGGAGAGCAGGTCGCCCGCCTCGCACACCACCGCGTGGACCCGGCCGTCGAGGTGGAGGTAGAAGCACCCCGTGCCGTGGGCGAAGAAGCGCACCTCGTCCTCGCCGTGCCGGTGCTCCTCGAGGAAGGTGGAGCGCGCCTTGGCCGCCCGTTCCTCCCACTCGGGGCTCTCCTCCGGGTGGAGCCGGGCGACGTCCACCAGCCTCAGCCCTTCACGCGCGCACAGTCCGTCGATCTCGGTGCGGTAGCGGGACAGTACGTCCTGCGGGCCGGTGTCCGGTGTGATGGTGCCGCGCAGCGGCCAGCGGTCGAACGCCACCGCGCGGGCTCGCAGCGTCTCCGCGATGCGGTCGTGGTCCCGGGTGCGCAGCAGCACTGTTCCGGGGTCGTCCTCCGGCATGACCTGAAGCAGCGTCATGTGATCAGCCTTCCTTTCCTTGCGCGGGCGGCACGGATCCGGTGAGCAGCAGCAGCCGGCAGATCGATTCCAGGCACTCCAGCCGGTTGCGGGCCTGGGCGAGGTCGTGTCCCCATGTGGTGATGCCGTGGTCGGTGATGAGAAGGGCGGGAGGCGCGTGTGGCGTCGCGGCCAGGTGGTCGGCCACGTCGGCGGCGATCCGCGGGACCTCCGGCCAGTTGGGGAAGACGGGCACCTCGGTGCGTGCCGGGTCGGCCAGGCCCAGGCCTTTGAGCAGTTCGAGCCGCTCGATGCGCAGCGAGGTCAGGCGCGTGCGGTGGCCGGTGCGGCACGCGACGGCCGTGGCGTAAGGGGAGTGGACGTGGACGACCGCGCCGGCGTCCGTGGTCCGGTAGATCGCGGAGTGGATCGTCGTCTCGGCCGACGCCCGCAGCGGCCCCGGTGCTGCCTCCTGTCCCGTGTCCGCCCGTACGACGACCATGTCTGCGGCGGTCATGTCCCCCTTGTCCCGGCCGCTGGCGGTGATCAGGGCCGCCCCTCCGGGCAGGCGCACCGAGAGGTTGCCGGCGGTGCCCGGCATCCAGCCGCGTTCGTACAGGGCCCGTGAGACTGCCGCGAGTTCACTTCCGGCGCGTGCGCGCTCGCCGTCGTCGACGGCCGGACGGGTCATGCCGACACCTCACGCGGACGACTCGTACCGTGGGAGCCGTGCGGCCGGAAGACCCGCACCTCGGAGACGATCGCGGTGACCAGCTCGGCCGGGGTGACGTCGAAGGCGGGGTTGAACACGGCGGCACCGGCGGGGGCGGCCTCGACCCCCGCGAAGCCGGTCACTTCGCCCGGGTCGCGCTCCTCGACCACGATGCCCGAACCGTCGGCCAGCTCGCGGTCCCAGGAGGACTCCGGAGCGACGATCACGAAGGGGATGCCGTGCCGCGCGGCGGCGACCGCGAGACCGTACGTGCCGATCTTGTTCGCCACGTCCCCGTTCGCGGCGATGCGATCGGCCCCCGCCAGCACGCAGTCCACCATCCCCCGGGCCATGGCGGCGGCAGCGGCGGAATCCACGCACAGCCGGTACGGCACCCCCGCCTCACCCAGCTCCCACGCGGTGAGCCGGGCTCCCTGGAGCAGCGGCCGGGTCTCGTCCACGAGCACCTCGGCGATCCGGCCGCGCTCACGCAACTCGATGATCGCGCCAAGTGCGGTGCCGACGGCGGCGGTTGCCAGGCGCCCGGTGTTGCAGTGGGTGAGAACGCGGACCGGCCGGTCCGGGACCAGCGACTGCACCAGGTCGGCCGCCCGTACGACGGCGGCCCGGTTGACCGTGACGTCCTCCTCCACCATGGCCATGGCCTCCGCGAGCACGGCCTCGGGGCCGCCGGCGAGCCGGGTCAGGGCGCGGCGGACGGCCCAGGCCAGGTTGACGGCGGTGGGCCGGGCGGCGGACAGTCGCGCGGCATCGGCCCGCACGGCCGCCTCGTCGACCCCGCTGCCCGAACTGTTCCGGCAGGCGGAGAGCGCCACCCCCAGGGCACCGGCCAGACCGATGGCAGGCGCTCCGCGTACCGCGAGCGACGTGATCGCGTCGGTCAGTTGCTCCACCGTCTCGATCCGCAGCAGGCGGTATTCATGCGGCAGGGCCCGCTGGTCGACCGCGAGGATGTGCCCGTCGTCCCACGAGAGCGACAGGCGCGGACGTGGCGATACCACTGTCTCGTCCTCCCCCTTCATATGCCTGCCACCGCCCGCAGCGCGTCGACGCGGTCGGTGCGCTCCCAGGTGAAGTCGGGGAGTTCGCGGCCGAAGTGGCCGTACGCCGCCGTCTGCGCGTAGATCGGCCGCAGCAGGTCCAGGTCGCGGATGATCGCGGCCGGGCGCAGGTCGAAGACCTCGGCGATCGCGTTCTCGATCCGCTCGACCTCCACCTTGGCGGTGCCGAAGGTCTCGACGAAGAGACCGACCGGCTCCGCCTTGCCGATCGCGTACGCCACCTGGACCTCGCAACGCGAGGCGAGCCCCGCCGCGACGACGTTCTTGGCCACCCAGCGCATCGCGTAGGCGGCCGAACGGTC